>JAGVSV010000169.1 GCA_019137115.1 Bacillota bacterium | reverse complement strand
ATCGCGCCCATCATGGCGTGGATAATGCGCAGCATTGAGAGCATCCCGGTGTACCGCGACCAGCCGCGCGCGCTGATCAAAACCTTCCGCGACACGGTATCCGCCATGGAGGCGGGCGATCATATCCTGTTGTTTCCGGAGAACCCCAACGACCCGGGCAAAGCCGAGCGCGGCTATGTGCGCGAAGGCGTGGGTGAGTTCTATACCGGCTTTACGATGCTGGCGCAGATGTACCACAAGCAGACCGGCAAAATCGCGCAGTTTATCCCCATCTACGCCGACAAAAAGAAGCGCACGCTGACCTTTGGCGCCGCAACCGCCTACGACCCGGACAACGCGCCCAACCCCGAAAAGCAGCGCATCGTCGACCACCTGCGCGGTGAAATGATCCGCATGGGCGGGCTATCGCCGGAGGGCGAGTTGGTGGACAGCAAAGGAGAGGCGCCTGCATGATTGGCATTGCGTTTCTCACGCTGTGCGTTGCCTGCGGATGGCAGTGCGTGACCTGGCTGCTGCCGGGCCAGCGGCCGCTGTACCGCCTGTGGCTGGGCGTAGCATTGGGCTTGCTGCTGATGATGTGGCTGCCGGCGCTGATGGCATTCGCCGTGGGCTTTACGATCACCGCGCACGCGCTGTCGCTGCTCCTGCTGGCGGCCATGACCGGTGGATGCTGGTGGGCCCGCGACCGGGTGACCCGCCGTTCGCGCTGGGATGACACTGAAATTGCCACGCTGCGGCTGCTGCTGTTGGTGGCGCTGCCGCTGACGCTGCTGGGCGCGTATTTGCAGTGGACGCACAACATCCGCCCACAGGACGGCGCGCTGTACGTGGGGCAGAGCACCTATGGCGACCTGCCGCTGCACCTGGGCATCGTGACCAGCCTGCAGAACGCCCCCTTTCCCCCGGAGTACAGCATCTTGCCTGGCACGCGGCTGGCGTATCCCTTTCTGGTGGACAGCCTGTCTACATCCTTTTTGATGATGGGCCTGCCGCTGAACTGGTCGCTGATCGTGCCGGGCACAATCATGATGGGGCTGGTGTTTGCGGGCTTCGTGCTGTTCGCGCGCCGCGTGGCGGACAGGCCGCGTGCGGCCGTGTTGGCGACATTGCTGGTGTTCCTCAACGGCGGGCTGGGGTTCTTGTACAGCTTTGACATGCTGGGCGTGAACCTGGGCGCGCCGGGCAGCAACCAGATGCAGATGGGCACGTGGCTGGACCGGCTGGGCACCATCCTGAACGGCTGGTATCAGACGCCGGTCAACCACTCGGAATTTTCCACCTACAACCTGCGCTGGAGCAACATCATCGCGGACATGTTCGTGCCGCAGCGCACGTTTCTGGGCGGGTGGACGATCCTGATCCCCTGCCTGTACCTGCTGTGGGACGGCATGCAGGCGGACAAGCCGAATGTGCGGCAGTTTGCGCTGCTGGGCGTGATGGCCGGCGGGCTGCCGCTGCTGCACACCCATTCCTTCCTGGCGCTGGGGCTGGCCAGCGCGGCGTGGCTGGCGTGGACGCTGGTCAAGCGCCGTCCATATAAAGCGTTTCTTCTGTACGGCGCCATCGCGGTGCTGTTGGCCGCGCCGCAGCTATTCGCTTTCACCTTTGGCCAATCCTCCGGCGAAGGGTTCCTGCGCTTCCAGTTCAACTGGGTCAACAACGCGGCGGGCGAGGGCCTGCGGGACGGCTACCTGTGGTTTTATCTGAAGAACATCGGGCTGCCGTTCTTGCTGCTGTTGCTGCTGATGCTGGAAAAGAACGCTAAGCACCGGCAGCTGCTGCTGGGGGCGTTTGCCATTTTCATCGTGGCTGAGTTCATCGTGTTCCAGCCGAATGAGTATGACAACAACAAGCTGTTCTATGTGTGGTTCGCGCTGTGCGCGGTGCCGGTGGCGGAATACGCGTTTGTGCTGTGGGATAAGCTGAAAGGGCTGCGCGCGCGCTATGTGGTCGCGGTGTTGGCGTCGGTCGTGTTTTTCCTTTCCGGCACGCTGTCCATCGCGCGGGAAACGGTCAGCAACTACCAGCTGTTCTCCCGGCAGGATGTTCAGGTGGCGGACTTTGCCCGCGAGAAAACCGCGCCGGGCAGCACCTTTTTGACCTGGACGCAGCACAACAACCCGATCAGCGCGCTGGCCGGGCGCAACATTGTGTGCGGGCCGGACCTGTGGCTGTACTTTCACGGCTTTGACCTGACCCCGCGCAAGCAGGACATCCGCGCCTTCTACCAGGATCCTGCCGCTAACAAGGCGGTGCTGGATCAGTACCAGGTGGACTATATTCTGGTGGGCCCGTATGAGGGCGGCGACCTGAAGCCCGATATGCGCGCGCTGTATGCGGACTACGCAGTGGTGTACGGGGACGAAACGCAGGATTACGTGGTGTTCCGTGTGCCGGAAAAAGCAGCAGGCGGGGCTTGATGCTGGAACAGTTTCTGCTGTATTCGCTGTCGCGCGGGCGCGCGATCCGCGTGATTTACATGAAGGACGGCGCCATCGCAGCGCGTACGATCACGGTGCTGGCAATCGCGGACACGCACATCACCTACCGCGTGGGCACACGCGGCAAAGCACAACAGATGGACAAGGTTGACCTGCTGTCCGCGGCTTATGCCCGGGGCGACGACGGCAGCCTGACGGAAGGAACCCTGCCATGAAACTGACAACAAAACAGCGCGAACTGTTCAACTACGCGCTGTTTGGCGTGCTGACCACCCTGGTCAACTGGGGCGTGTATTTTGCCCTGACAAGCCTGCTGCAACCAGAAACCTATCCGCTGGACAGCGCCCAGCGGCGGCTGATCCTGAACGCCTCGCAGCTGACCGCGTGGGTGCTGTCGGTCATTTTTGCGTTTTTTACCAACAAGCGCTACGTATTCAAAAGCGATGCTGTCAGCACGGGCGCGTGGCGCGAACTGCTCGCCTTTTCTTCGGCCCGCGTGGTTTCCTACCTTCTGTTTGACGTGCTGGTCTACAACCTGTTTGTGTTTAGCCTGGGGGTGGGCCACTCCATCACCAAAGTGCTGATGAACGTGCTGGTGGTGCTGTTCAACTACTTCGCCAGCAAGTACCTGGTATTCCGCAAGAACAGCGAAAACTCGGACGAACCGCCGCCCGGATCGGACTAGTCGCGCCGCCTGCTGCGCGAGAGCAGGATCAGCCGCGCCAGCTGCAGCACCGCGCCCACTGCCGCCGCCACATAGGTCATGGCAGCCGCGTTGAGCACCTTGCGCACCGACTGCTCCTCGTCCCCGGCGATCACGCCGCTGGAATTGAGCATCCGGATGGCGCGCTTGCTGGCGTCAAACTCCACCGGCAGGGTGATCAGCGTAAAGATCACCGTCAATGCGAACAGGCCGATGCCGATCCAGGTCAGTGGCCTATAGGACATGATCAGGCCGATGATGAAGATGGGCAGACTTAGCTTGGAGCCGAAGCTCACCACCGGCACGATCGCCGTGCGGAAGCCCAGGAAGGCATATCCTTCCTTGTCCTGCATCGCGTGGCCTGCCTCATGCGCGGCAATGCCCAGCGCCGCCACGCTGGTGGAGCCATACACGCCTTCGGACAGCCGCAGCGTTTTGTTGCGGGGGTCGTAATGGTCGGTCAACACGCCCTGCCCCTGCAGCACCTGCACCTGGCCATTGCCGCCGGCGTTAAGCATCTGGCGCACGGCGTCCGCGGCCTGCATGCCGTTGCGGCTGGGCACCTTGGAATACTTGTCATACGCCGACTTAACCGCGTACTGCGCCCACAGTGCCAGCAGCAAGCCAGGAATCAACAACAGGTACGAGGAATCAAAATACATACACATGCTCCTTCCCTACCGGTATGACAAAAGTATACCACGAAATATAATACGAATTTCGGGTAAGGCGTCCAAGTGCGCGCCAAAACTGTGCGCGGACGCTGTTTGCTCGGGAATCTTCGGAAAAGCGACACGGAAAAATATAAAGGTTGACGGAACCAATTTGGCATGATACCATCTATGATTGCATCAGTGTCGTTATGGCGCCGGTGAGAGCCTTTGCTGTCCTTTTGCTTTCGCGGTCATTCCGGCAGGTGCTACATGGGAGGGTGGTAGCATATATGGTTCATGAAGTCAAGATGGGGAAGCTGCGCACACGCATGAGCTTCTCGCGTACCGAAGAGGTCCTGGGCATGCCCAACTTGATTGAGGTGCAGAAAAACTCGTACAAGCGGTTCCTGGAGGAGGATTTCCGAGAGGTTCTGGCAGACGTTTCCCCCATCACCGACTACAGCGAAAACCTGATCCTTGAGTTCGTCGACTACTCGCTGGACCCCACGCCAAAAAACAGCGTGGAGCGCTGCCGCGAGCGCGACCTGACCTACGCGGCGCCGCTGAAGGTGTTTGTGCGGCTGAAAAACAAAGACACCGGGGAAATCAAGGAAACCGAAGTATATATGGGGGACTTCCCCCTGATGACCGAGCACGGCACGTTCATTATCAACGGCGCGGAGCGCGTCATTGTCAGCCAGCTGGTCCGTTCGCCCGGCGCGTATTTTAAGCGGGAGATTGACAAAGCCGGCAAGCAACTGTTTTCCGCGCAGATCATCCCCAACCGCGGCGCATGGCTGGAATACGAAACCGACTCCAACGACTGCCTGTGGGTGCGCATCGACCGCGCCCGCAAACTGCCGGTCACGGCCATTCTGCGCGCGCTGGGCTACGGCACCGACGCGCAGCTGACTGATTTGCTGGGCGAGGATGAGCGGCTGCTGGCCACCATCAGCCATTGTGATACGGCCATCCGCAGCCAAACCGACGCGCTGCTGCAAATCTATAGCCGCCAGAAGCCCGGCGAGCCGCCCACGGAGGACGGGGCGCGCACGCTGCTGCACAATTTATTTTTTGACTCCAAGCGCTACAATTTGATGCGCGTGGGCCGCTACAAGTACAACAAAAAACTGGGCGTGGCCGACCGCATTGCAAACCAGGTTGCCGCCAACGACATTGTGGACCCGCGCACCGGCGAGATCATGGTCGAGGAAGGCGCGCCCATTTCGCTGGAAATGGCCACCGACATCCAGAACGCCGGCGTCAACGTGGTCAACATCCGCCTGGCGGACAGGGTGCACCGCGTGGTGGGCAACAACTTTGCTGATGCCAGCGATTACCTGCCCTTTGACCCCAAGGAAGCCGGCATCCTCGAGATGGTGCATTTGCCCACGCTGCTGCGCCTGATTGACGATGTGGCGCCGGAGGATTTAAAGCGCGCGGTGGCTGAAAACGCCAACACACTGGTACCGCGGCACATCATCATTGACGACATCACTGCGTCCATCAGCTATCTGCTGGGCCTGCCCCACGGCGTGGGCACGGTGGATGACATTGACCACCTGGGCAACCGCAGGCTGCGCAGCGTGGGTGAACTGCTGCAAAACCAGATCCGCATTGGCATGTCGCGCCTGGAGCGCGTCGTGCGCGAGCGCATGGCCATCCAGGACGCCAATGACGTCAAGCCCGGCGACCTGATCAACATCCGCCCGGTCTCCGCCGCCATCAAGGAATTTTTTGGCTCGTCCCAGCTAAGCCAGTTCATGGACCAGCCCAACCCGCTGGCGGAACTCACGCACAAGCGCCGCCTGTCGGCGCTAGGCCCAGGCGGGTTGAACCGCGACCGCGCCGGCATGGAAGTGCGCGACGTGCACTACAGCCACTATGGGCGCATCTGCCCGATTGAAACGCCCGAAGGCCCCAACATCGGCCTGATCGGCTCGCTGGCAACCTACGCGCGCATCAACGAGTACGGCTTCATCGAAACCACCTACCGCAAGGTGGATATGAACACGCACCGGGTGACCAACGAAATCGTCTACTTGACCGCCGATGAGGAGGACCGCTATTACATCGCCCAGGCGATGGAGCCGCTGACCCCTGACGGCGCGTTTGAGAACGAGTATGTGACCGCCCGCTGGCGCGATGATGTGCTGCGCGTGCACCGCGACCGCGTCCAGTTTGTGGACGTGTCGCCCAAGCAGCTGGTGTCGGTGGCGACCGCGATGATCCCGTTCCTGGAAAACGACGATGCCAACCGCGCGCTGATGGGCTCCAACATGCAACGGCAGGCCGTTCCGCTGTTAAGCCCGGAAGCGCCCATCGTGGGCACCGGCATGGAGCTGAAAGCCGCCCATGACTCCGGCGTGGTGCTGCTGAGCAAGCACACCGGCGAGGTGGAGTCGGTGTCCGCCGACCGCATCGTCATCAAGGACGCGCTGGGCGAGCGGCACAGCTACACGCTGACCAAATTCGCGCGCTCCAACCAGAGCACGTGCATCAACCAGCACCCGCGCGTCAACGCGGGCGACCATGTCGAAGCCGGCGACCTGCTGGCCGACGGCCCCAGCACCGACCTGGGCGAGATTGCCCTGGGTCGCAATGTGCTGATCGGCTTCATGACCTGGGAAGGCTACAACTACGAGGACGCGGTGCTCATCTCCGAGCGCCTGGTGCGCGAGGACCGCTACACCTCCATCCACATCGAGGAATATGAGTCCGAAGCCCGCGAAACCAAGCTGGGCCCGGAGGAAATCACCCGCGATATCCCCAATGTGAGCGAGGATGCATTAAAGGACTTGGACGAGCGCGGCATCGTGCGCATCGGCGCCGAAGTGCGCTCCGGTGATATTCTGGTGGGCAAGGTGACCCCCAAGGGCGAAACCGAGCTGACCGCGGAGGAGCGCCTGCTGCGCGCCATCTTTGGCGAAAAAGCGCGCGAGGTGCGCGATACGTCGCTGAAGGTACCGCATGGCGAGGGCGGCATCGTGGTGGACGTCAAACTGTTTACACGGCAAAGCAAGGACGAGCTCTCCCCTGGTGTGAACGAAATGGTGCGCGTGTACATTGCGCAGAAGCGCAAAATCTCCGTGGGCGACAAGATGGCCGGACGCCACGGCAACAAGGGCGTGGTGTCGCGCATCCTGCCGGAAGAGGACATGCCCTTCCTGCCGGACGGCACCCCGCTGGACATTGTTTTGAACCCCCTGGGCGTGCCTTCGCGCATGAACCTGGGCCAGGTGCTGGAAGTTCACCTGGGCATGGCCGCCCGCGAACTGGGCTGGCATGTAGCCACGCCGGTGTTTGACGGTGCAAGCGAGGTGGACATCGAAGCGTGCCTGACCCAAGCCGGCCTGGACCCGGACGGCAAATCCCGCCTGTTTGACGGGCGCACGGGCATGGAGTTTGAAAACCGCGTGACCGTGGGCTACATGTACTTTATGAAGCTGAACCACCTGGTGGACGACAAGATGCACGCGCGCTCCACAGGCCCCTACTCCCTGGTCACCCAGCAGCCGCTGGGCGGCAAGGCCCAGTTTGGCGGCCAGCGCTTTGGCGAAATGGAAGTGTGGGCGCTGGAAGCCTACGGCGCGGCGAGCACCCTGCAGGAAATCCTGACGGTCAAGTCCGACGACGTGGTGGGCCGTGTCAAAGCATACGAAGCCATTGTCAAGGGCAAGTGCATCCCCACTCCCGGCATCCCGGAAAGCTTCAAGGTATTGATCAAGGAGCTGCAGGCGCTCAGCCTGGACATCAAGGTCTGGGGCGATCACCAGGAGGAGATCATCATCCGCGAGATCGAGGATGAGGAGACCGGCTCCATGTTCGCCAGGCCGCGGCTGGGCGCGGATGATCTGGCCGATCAGGATGAGGACATCGACGAGGTCGACCTGGAGGACATCAACCTGGTGGGCGACCTGACGCTGGCGGACGAAACCGCGGACAAGGAAGACAATGCGGAGGAATCCACCATCAGCGAGGAAGACCACGCCGAGGAAGAGGACGACCTGGAATTCGAGTTTGACGACGATGATATTGAGTAAAGCCGACAGGAGGGCAAAGCATGTTTGAACTGACCAATCTCGAATCCATCCAGATCGGTATGGCCTCGCCCGAGGCGATCCATGACTGGTCCTTTGGCGAGGTCATCAAGCCGGAAACCATCAACTACCGCACGCTCAAGCCCGAGCGCGGCGGTCTGTTCTGCGAGCGCATCTTTGGCCCGGTCAAGGACTGGGAGTGCAGCTGCGGAAAATACAAGCGCATCAAATACCGCGACAAGGAAAAAATCTGCGACAAGTGCGGCGTGCAGGTCACCCGCAGCAAGGTGCGCCGGGAGCGGATGG
Organism: Bacillota bacterium; assembly: GCA_019137115.1. GTDB lineage: Bacteria > Bacillota > Clostridia > Christensenellales > Aristaeellaceae > JAGVSV01. The sequence continues at coordinate 6,011 of JAGVSV010000169.1, read as the reverse complement.
GCCACATCCAGCTGGCCGCACCCGTCAGCCATATCTGGTACTTCAAGGGCGTCCCCAGCCGCATGGGCATGCTGCTGGACATTTCGCCACGCAGCCTGGAAAAGGTGCTGTACTTTGCCAGCTACATCGTGATTGATCCCGGCAATACCGACTACACGAAGGTGGAAAAATACGCCCTGATCTCCGACAGCGCGTACCGCCAGCTGATGGCAAAGCCCGAGCTGGAGCGCGGCACGTTCCGCGCGGGCATTGGCGCGGAAGCCGTCAAGGCGCTGCTCAAGGAGTTGGACCTGGACACATTGAGCCAGGAGCTCAAGGACGAGATCGCCATCCTGATCGAGAAGGAAAAGGACAAGGACACCGAGGGCCAGAAGCGCACGCACGCCATCAAGCGCCTGGAGGTCGTCGAGGCCTTCCGCACCAGCCACAACAAACCTGAATGGATGATCCTGGACGTGCTGCCGGTCATCCCGCCCGACCTGCGCCCGATGGTGCAGCTGGACGGCGGCCGCTTTGCCACCAGCGACTTAAACGACCTGTACCGCCGCGTGATCAACCGCAACAACCGGTTGAAGCGCATGCTGGAGATGGGCACGCCGGAGATCATTGTGCGCAACGAAAAGCGCATGCTGCAGGAAGCGGTGGACGCGTTGATTGACAACGGCCGCCGCGGGCGTGCGGTCACCGGTCCGGGCAACCGGCCGCTCAAATCCTTAAGCGATCTGCTGCGCGGCAAGCAGGGGCGTTTCCGCCAGAACCTGCTGGGCAAGCGCGTGGACTATTCCGGCCGCTCGGTCATCGTGGTGGGGCCGGAGCTCAAGCTACACCAGTGCGGGCTGCCCAAGGAGATGGCGCTGGAGCTGTTCAAGCCGTTTGTCATGGAGCAGCTGGTCAAGCGCGGCATCAGCACCAACGTGAAAAGCGCCAAGCGCGCGGTGGAAAAGGTGCGCCCCGAGGTGTGGGACATCCTGGAAGACGTGATCATGGAGCACCCGGTGCTGTTAAACCGTGCCCCCACGCTGCACCGTCTGGGCATCCAGGCCTTTGAGCCTATGCTGGTGGAGGGCAAGGCCATCCAGCTGCACCCGCTGGTGTGTACCGCCTACAACGCCGACTTTGACGGCGACCAGATGGCCGTGCACGTGCCGCTGTCCGCCGAAGCGCAAGCCGAAGCCCGGTTCCTGATGCTGGGCGCCAACAACATCATGAAGCCCCAGGACGGAAAGCCCGTTATCTCCCCCAGCCAGGACATGGTCATTGGCTGCCATTACCTGACGATCACCACGCCGGGCGGCGAGAACGACAACCGCGTGTTCTCTTCCCAGGATGAGGCCGAAATGGCTTACAACATGGGGCAGATCACGCTGCACACGCCCATCCGGGTGCGCGTGGAACGGTCCTTTGGCGACTTTACCGAGCGCCGGATCATCCCCTGCACGCTGGGCCTTCTGATCTTCAACCAGGTCATCCCACAGGATCTGGGCATCAAGCCGCGCACGAACATGGATGAGATGTTCGCGCTGGAGATCGACCATGAGGTGGTCAAGAAGGACCTAAACCGCATCGTCGACCGCTGCTTCCATGTGCACGGGGTGACCATGACGGCCAAGGTGCTGGACGAAATCAAGCGCCTGGGCTATACCTACTCCACCAAGGGCGCGGTCACCGTGTCCATTGCAGACATCAAGGTGCCGCCGGAGAAGAAGGCGCTGCTGGCCAAAGCTGACGAGAAAGTCGCGTCCATTGACGCTGCTTACCGCCGCGGCCTGATGACCGAATCGGAGCGCTACCGCTCGGTGGTGGACGTATGGGCGGAGACGACCAGCGACCTCAGAGGCCGCGTGATGGACGTGATGGACACCGACAACCCCATCTACATGATGACCCATTCCGGCGCGCGCGGTTCGGTCGGGCAGGTCGCCCAGCTGGCCGGAATGCGCGGTCTGATGACCTCCCCCAGCGGCAAGACGCTGGAGCTGCCCATCCGCGCCAACTTCCGCGAAGGCCTGAGCGTGCTGGAGTTCTTTATGTCCTCCCACGGCAGCCGCAAGTCGCTGGCCGATACCGCGCTGCGCACGGCGGACTCGGGCTATTTGACCCGCCGCCTGGTGGACGTATCCCAGGAAGTCATCGTGCGGGAGTTTGACTGCTTTGAAAACCGGGGCGAGCGCATCCGCGGCATCACGGTCGAATCCGTCGGCGAGATTGAGCCGCTGGAGGACCGCATCAGCGGCCGCGTGGCTGCCGAGGACGTGTTCCACCCGCTGACCGGCGAAATCCTGTGCCACATCAACGATCCGATCGACCAGGATCTGGCACGCACAATCACGCAAAGCGGCGTGACCAAAATGCAGGTGCGCAGCGTGCTTACCTGCCGCTGCCAGACCGGCGTGTGCTCCCGCTGCTACGGCTCCAACCTGGCCCATGGCGGCCCGGTGGACATTGGCGAGGCGGTGGGCATCATCGCTGCGCAGTCCATCGGCGAACCCGGCACGCAGCTGACGATGCGTACCTTCCACACCGGCGGCGTGGCTTCGGCCGAGGACATCACGCAGGGCCTGCCCCGCGTGGAAGAACTCTTTGAGGCGCGCAAGCCCAAGCGGGAAGCGACGCTATCCGAAATCGCCGGCAAGGTGAGCTTTGGCACCAGTAAGAAGCGCCGGGAGATCATCGTCACTTCCGACGATGACCCCAGCGAGAAAAAGGCCTATGTCATCCACTACGGCGCGCGTCTGCGCGTGGAGGAAGGCCAGCACGTGGAAGCCGGCGAGGAACTGATCGACGGCTCCATCAACCCGCACCACCTGCTGCGCATCCTGGGCATCAAGGCGGTGCAGGAATACCTGCTGCGCGAAGTGCTCAGCGTGTACCATTCCCAGGGCGTGGGCATTGCGGACAAGCACATCGAGGTTATCGTCCGGCAGATGCTGCGCAAGGTGCGCATCGAGGACAGCGGCGACACCGCCCTGCTGCCCGGATCGCTGGTGGACATCTTCGCGTTTGAAACGGCCAACGAAAAAGCCATCCACGAGGGCATCCGCCCTGCCACCGCCAAGCGCGTGCTGCTGGGCATCACCAAGGCGTCGCTGGCCACCGACAGCTTCCTGTCCGCGGCCTCCTTCCAGGAGACCACCCGCGTGCTGACCGAAGCCGCCATCAAGGGCAAGATCGACCCGCTGGAGGGCCTGAAGGAAAACGTAATCATCGGCAAGCTGATCCCCGCGGGCACCGGCATGAAGCGCTACAAGAACATCACGCTGCAGGAAGCGTACTGACCAGCCATCCACTACCCCGATCGCCGGCCGATCGGGGTTTTTCTTTTTGTATACGTTGCTGGCGCATTGACAAGGCGCCGGTCATGTCCTTATAATGTGCTTGAGGGTATTCCTGAGGTGTTGGCCAGTTTTCTGTTTTTACCCACATTTCACTAAACGGAACCCGCGTCATTGGATGGATGTCACGCCCCCGTGGCAACATGTTAGGGGAAGACAAAAGTCTGGTGCAGGGAGCCGGCCTGCTTAACACAGCGGGTGAAAAAACAGGGGGCAGCGGCACCTCGGGGCCTTTCTGACAAGCGGTCGGCATCGCGCGCGCCGCTTTTTTATTGCAGGAGGAGACATGGACACGCTGCTTGCTTTGCCAACGCCCGACATGCTGGACAAAGCCGCAGACATTTTGATCAGCGGGGGCTTGGTTGCCTTCCCGACGGAAACCGTGTACGGCCTGGGCGCCAACGCGCTGGATGAACTGGCGGTGCGCGGTATTTTTGTGGCCAAGGGGAGGCCCGCCGACAACCCGCTGATTGTGCACGTGGATGGCGTTCATATGGCGCAGCGCGTATGCGTCTGGAATAATATGGCCCAGGAGCTGGCCACGGCGTTCTGGCCCGGGCCGCTGACCATGGTGCTGCCGCGCAGGGGCATTGTTTCGGATATCGTGACAGCAGGGCTTGCCACGGTGGGCGTGCGCATGCCGGATCATCCGGTGGCGCATCAACTGATAAAGCGTTGCGGGCTGCCGCTGGCCGCGCCCAGCGCCAACCTGTCCGGCCGTCCCAGCCCCACGCGGGCCGCCCACGTGATGGATGACTTTGACGGCAAAATCCCCATGATCCTGGATGGCGGCGAGTGTGCCATCGGCGTGGAGTCCACCGTGGTGGACATGAGCGGAACCGTGCCCACCATTTTGCGGCCGGGCGCCGTCACGCCGGAGCAGGTCGCGATGGTGCTGGGCGAGTGCCGGGTTTCCCCGGCCGTCCGGCGCGATTTGCTGCCCGGTGAGGATGCCCCTTCCCCCGGCATGCGGCACCGCCACTACGCGCCGCGCGCCGCCATGACGCTGGTGAAGGGCGATCCGGAGGCGGTCGCCAGATATATCAATGCAGCCTATAACAAAACTGACAGCGCGGTGATTCTGGCCTTTACGCCGCATCTGCTGCTGTACGGCGAGCGACGCGTGCGCAACCTGGGGCCTGACGCAGCCACCGCCGCGCACCGGCTGTTTTATATTCTGAGGGAACTGGACGATTTAGGGTTTAAGGAAATATATTCGGAAACGCTGCCCGCAACCGGACTGGGGCTGGCGGTGATGAACCGGCTGGCACGGGCAGCGGCGTTCAGGATTGTTGACGCCGGCGCGCCGACACCAGCACAGGGCCCAGATACCTGAGCACATCGCCGGACAGCACGGACAGGTCGCCCAGCGTTTCCGCCGCGCGGTTGGCCGCAAGGCTCATCCACAGCGTGGCAGCCTGGGCGATTTTTTGTAGATCGGGGTTGGGCTTTGCCTGCGCGATCAGCCCGGCCAGAATGCCCGCCAGCATGTCGCCGCTGCCGCCTTTGGCCAGCGCGGGCGCGGCCACCCCGCCAATCGCCATGCGGCTGCCGTCAAACATCACGCTGGCATGGCTTTTGAGCAGCACCACCGCGCCATATTTCGCGTGCAGCGCGCGTGCTGCGCCGGGCAGGTCATCGGTCACTGCGGCGATGTCGGTGCCCAGCAGGCGGGCGGCTTCGCCGGGGTGCGGGGTGATCAGCGTTTGGGGGGACAGCAGAAACCCGGGATGCTCGGCCAGCAGGTTGAGCGCGTCAGCGTCCAGCACCGTGGGTTTGTCCGGGTGGTACAGCGACAGCAACCGCTCCCACACCGCCGGATCGCGCGACAGCCCGCATCCGGCCAGCAGCACATCATGCGGCGGCGGGGCGTTGACCGCGCGCTCCACCGGCATGCAGGTCGCATTGGGCGCCAGATGCTGCACGACAGGAATGACGCCCTCCCCCGCTGCGACCGTGACCAGCCCGGCGCCTGCCGTCAGCGCGGCCTGTGCCGCCATCGCCGCCGCGCCCGCCATGCCCAGGCTGCCCGCGTAGATCAGCACCCGCCCGGCGTCGCCCTTGTGCGCGGTCAACGGCCGATCGGGCAGCAGCCTGGCCAGGTCTGCCTGTTCAGCGACCGTGGGCCAGCCGTCATCCGCCGCATAGGCGTCCAGATGTCGTTTCGGTATGCCGATGTCCGCGACGGTGATCTTGCCCGCATATTCCCGCGCGGGACCCACCAGCAGCCCCACCTTGTGACAGTGGAAGACCACCGTGGCATCCGCTTTTACGCAGGGATCATAGACGCGGCCGGTGGTGGCGTCCGCCCCGCTGGGCATGTCCACGGACAGCACCGGCGCGGGCTGCGCATTGATATAGTCAATCAGCGCGGCGGGCAGCCCGATGGGCGCACGGGAAAGCCCGGTGCCAAACAGGCAATCCACCACCGCGTCAAACGCGCTGACGGACAAGCCGTCGGTATCCACGATCACATGCGCGGGCACGCCCAGCGCTTCCAGGAAGGCGGCGTTGGTGTGCGCGTCATCGGTGGCGGGGGCGGCATACAGCACCACGGTGGGCATGCCCCCGCGCCGAAGCAAAATGCGCGCCGCGGCCAGACCATCGCCGCCGTTGTTGCCGGGTCCACAGGCGAACAGCACGCGCTTGCCGTGAAGATCCCCAATCAAATTCCCCAGC
>JAGVSV010000315.1 GCA_019137115.1 Bacillota bacterium | reverse complement strand
CCAGCAGATCGGCCATCGCCAGCAGCGCGGTGCGCGCGGCTTCCACGGCTTTCCGGCTGGGCGTCTCGCTTTGAATGGTGTTCACGTCATACACCAGGTCAAACATCACGCCCAGGGCGCCCGCAGTGTTCAGGTCGTCGTCCATCGCCTCATAAAAGCGCGGCAGCGCCTGCTCGGCGCAGGCGATCAGGTCCTCCTCCTCTTTAGTGGGCGCACCGTCATGCGCGTGCTCCAACAGGAAATCCATACGGTCGCGCGCGGTGTACAGCCGGGTCAGGCTGGCATGGGCCTGCGCCATCATGTCCCGGCTGAAGTTGAGCGGGCTTCTGTAATGCGCCGACAGCATGAACATGCGGATGTCCTCGGCGTCGTATTCCTTGAGGATGTCGCGCACGGTAAAGAAGTTGCCCAAGGATTTGGACATCTTGCGGTTGTCCGTTGTGCATCCAGTAGCGCACGAACGGATGCCCCGTCGCGCCCTCGCTCTGCGCGATCTCGTTTTCATGGTGGGGGAACATCAAGTCCTGCCCGCCGCAGTGGATGTCAAACGTTTCGCCCAGATACGTCATGCTCATCGCGCTGCACTCAATGTGCCAGCCAGGGCGGCCGCGCCCCCACGGGCTGTCCCACGCCGGCTCGCCGGGCTTTTCCGCCTTCCATAGCGCAAAATCCGCCGGGTGGCGCTTGCCCTCGTCCACGTCCACGCGGGCACCGGCGTCCAGGTCGTCCAGGTTTTGCCCGGACAGGCGGCCATAGTTGGGGAACGCCGTGGTGTCGTAGTACATGTCGCCGTCCATTGGGTAGGCGATGCCCTTTTTCTCAAGCTGGCTGATCAGGTCAATGATCTTCTGGATGTGCTCGGTCGCGCGCGGGTGCACGGTAGCCGGCTGGATGCCCAACGCCTTTGCATCCTCAAAGTACGCGTCGATAAACCGGTGCGCCAGCTCGCTGACCTCAATGCCCTCGGCCTGCGCGCGGGCGATCATCTTGTCATCCACGTCGGTGAAGTTCTGGATATAAGTGACATCATAGCCCCGGTGCTCCAGATACCGGCGCAACAGATCAAACGTGATGAACATGCGCGCGTTGCCAATGTGGAAGTAGTCGTACACCGTGGGCCCGCAGGCATAAATGCCCACCTTGCCGGGCTTCAATGGCACCAGCTCTTCCTTGCTGCGCGTCATGCTGTTGTAAACCTTCATAAAACCCCTTCTCCCAAGCGATCCAACCCGCCTTGCGATAACGTCAGGCGCGGAACTTGATCCGCGCCATCCTTTACCGATGATACGCGAAAAACCGTGTTCATGTCAATGGATTCGGGCAGTGTGCGGCTTAAAAGCATCTCCTGCGCGTGTACCGGCTCGCCCGCCGTGTCCACCCGGCGGTAGGCGTCGCTGCGGGCCAGCTGCCAGCGCTTGCGGTTGTCCGAAAGCTCCAGCGCCAGGATGCGGGCGATGCGCTCCTTGATCGCCGGGTCCTTGACCGGGTTCATCAGCTCGATGCGCTTGTTCAGGTTGCGCGGCATCCAGTCCGCCGACGATATGAACACCTCGCGGTCGCCCCCGTTGTGGAACATAAACACGCGCGGGTGCTCCAGGAAACGGCCCACGATGCTGTACACGCGCAGGTTGTCGTTGGTGGGGATGCGCGCGCAGCAGATGCCGCGCACCAGCATGGTCACCGGCACGCCGGCTTCGGCGGCTTCCTGCACCTCGCGGATCATCTCAGGGTCGGACAGGGAGTTGACCTTGATCACCACGGCGGACGGCAGCCCAGCCTTGGCGGCCGCAGCTTCGCGCCGCACGCGCAGGATCAGCTCCCGCCGCATCGCGTACGGGGACACGATCAGCTCCCGGAGCGGATAGATGTACTGCTGTCCCGTGACGATGTTGAAAAACGCCCCCGCGTCCTCGCCGATGGTGCGGTCACAGGTCAATATGCCCATGTCGGTGTACATCTTGGCGGTGGAATCATTGTAGTTGCCGGTGCCCAGGTGCACGTACTGCCGCAGGCCGTCCGCCTCCTGCCGCACCACCAGCGTGATCTTGGAGTGCGTTTTCCATTTGGGCACGCCGTAGATCACGTGGCATCCGGCCTTTTCCAGCGACCGGCACCAGTTGATGTTGCTTTCCTCGTCAAAGCGCGCGCGCACCTCGATCAACACCGTGACCTGCTTGCCCTTTTGCGCCGCGCGCGCCAGCGCGGGGATCAGCGGGCTGCGGCTGGAGATGCGGTACAGCGTCTGCTTGATCGCCAGCACGTTGGGGTCATCCGCGGCTTCGCGCACAAACCGCAGGATGGGGTCAAAGCTGTCATATGGGTGGTAGAAAAACAGGTCGCCCCCGCGGATCGTGCGGAAGATCGATTCCTGCACCGCCAGCCGTTCGTCGGTGGCCGGGGCGAAGGGCGTATACCTCTGCGCGTCAAAGCCGGGCAGGCTTGCCACATGCTTCATCAAGAACGTCAGATCCAGCGGGCCGTCCACGGTGATCAGGATGCTTCGGTCGGCTTCCAGCGCCGCCATCAGGCGGTTGCGCAGGGAGCCGGGGCACCGGCGCGGCAATTCCAGCCGCACGATCTTGCCATAGCTGCGGCGCTTGATGTTCTTCTGCATCTCCACAATCAGGCTGTCCGCGCTGTCCGGGTCCATCACAAAATCCGTGTTGCGCGTCAGCCGCAGCGCCGTGTGGCCCAGGTGGCTCATGTGCGGGAACAGGCGGCCAAAGAACATGCCCACTACGTCCTCCAGCAAAATGCCGCGCGCGGTGCCTTCGCCCATGGGCAGCATCACCACGCGCTTGAGTTGTGAGGGGATGGGCACCAGGCTTAACTGCGGCGGGCCGCCCTTGTCGCTTTGCAGCAGCACCGCGATGTACAGCCGCCGCCCCGCCAGCAGGGGGAAGGCTTGGTTGCCGGAGATCAGGCGTGGGGTCAGCACTGGCATGATCTGCGCATCATAATATTGCGACAGCCAGTTTTTCTGCGCACGGGTCAATGCCGCAGGGGTGAGCAGCGCAAAGCCGCTCTGCCGCAAGGCAGGCAGCAGGCGCTGGTTGTATTCCTCATACTGGGCGGCCACCTGCTTGCGCACCGCCCTGCGGATGGCGCTCAACTGCGCTTTCGGCGTCAGGCCGGCCGGGTCGGGCTCCATGCGGCCGATGTCCACCTTGCGCTCCAGCTTGCCCACGCGCACCATGAAAAACTCGTCCAGGTTGCTGGACACGATCGACAAAAACCGCGCGCGCTCCATCGGCGGGTTATCGGGGTTGGCGGCTTCCGCCAGCACCCGCCCGTTGAAGCGGATCCAGCTCAACTCCCGGTTGATGTAGGTTCTGGCGGACGCCACGTTGTCCTCCTATCGGATTTTGCTGGTCATGGTCACCAGCGTGACCCCGGGTCGGTTGAAAAGGCGGATGGGCACGCGGTACGCGCCTGACACGCCCAGGCCGGGGCTGGTATACATCGCAACGCCCAGCACGCTGCGCGGCCCCCACACCATGTGATCCGGCGGGAACCAGCCCACCGCGCCCGACCGGTTGGGTGGCACATGCACCGGCCCCACGCCGGGCAAACGCACCTGCCCCGCGTTCAAATGCCCCGCCAGCACCAGCACCAGGCGCCCCGGGAAATAGGCGGGGGCCGCCCCTTCGCCGCCGCGCATGGCGATCACCTCGTCACGCCCCGGCGGCACATGGGACAACACCACGCACAGGTCGGTCGCCCGCATGGCGGTGCGCGCGGCCTGCGCGTCCTGCATCACGCCGATCTGGTGCTCGGTGGCGCGCAGGCGCGCGCCGGCTTCCGGGGCGTAGGGATTTTCGCTGTCCAAAATGGCTTGTCGGGCGCTTTGCGCCGAGAACAGCGCCGCGTCCACATCCACCTCGTACAGCAATTCCGGGATCAGCCATACCACGCCGCCCCGGATTTCCAGCCGCTCCGGGCGGTCCAGATACACCGCGCCCCGCGCCTCGGCCTCCCGGATGAACGGCGCCTTGACCTCGCTGTCGCCGTGCGG
>JAGVSV010000249.1 GCA_019137115.1 Bacillota bacterium | reverse complement strand
TTGACCGCCTGCGCGTAGGGGCCGATGGCCGCCGGGGCGTCCAACGTGTGGACGGGCTGTCTGCCGATGTTGCTGTTCATGTGGGAATCCTCCTTTGTACGGTAAACCGGTCGGAACCCGAAACCCATGGATCTTGGAATGGCAAGTACCCGCTGGTAGTGGCCTGTGTATGCTTGTTGCGGCTATCATACCTCCCGCCAAAATAACGCGCAAGCATTGCGTGCGAAAATTGTCAATCAAAAGCAGAAACAGAACATGTTTGACAGCGGATGGGCCGGTGGCTATCCTTATATCCATCAGGGAGGCAGCGGGCACTCGCCCGCACGCCGTGTCCCCACCGAAAGGAAGCAGCCATCCGCATGACAACGACACCGGGCACGCCCAAGCGCCGCGACCTGGGGCTCAGGTATGCCTATATTCTGGTCGGCTGCGCGCTGGGCGCGCTGTCCTACCCGATGTTTCTGCTGCCCAACAACATCGCCCCGGGCGGCGTAACGGGCATTGCCACCATCATCACCTACGCGTTCGGGCTGCCCACCGGTCTGGTCAGCCTGGGCTTGAACATCCCGCTGTTTCTGTACGGCTGGCGCATGATGGGCCGGCGCTTTTTGCTGCGCACGGCAGTTGCCACGGTGGTGTTTTCGCTGCTGATTGACTTAATCAAGGTCAAGCCCCTGACCCACGACCCGCTGATGGCCTCGGTGTTCGGCGGGGTGCTGCTGGGCGTGGGGCTGGGCCTGATCCTGCGCGGCGGGGCCACCACCGGCGGCACCGACCTGCTGGCGCGCCTGGTGCACCAGAAGGTGCCGCCCATCACCGTGGGTGCGTTTCTGTTCGCGTTTGACGTGGCGGTGATATTGATGGCCGGTTTTACCATGAGCGCCGAGCACGCCATGTACGCGCTGATCTGCGTGTACATCGCCGCCCGCGTGCTGGACACCGTGCTGGCCGGCATTGGCACGGACAAGGCCTGCAATGTCATCACCAACCAGGACGCGGCCATTGCCGGGCGGCTGATGAACGAGTTGGGCCGCGGGGTGACGATCATTGACGCCACCGGCTCGTACAGCGGGCAGGGCGTGCGCATGCTGCTGTGCGTGGTGGGGCGCATGGAGGTCACGCGCCTGAAGCAAATCGTGCAGGAGGAAGACCCTAAGGCATTCATGTTCATCACCGACACCCACGAGACCCTGGGCGAAGGCTTCCGGGGCATCCTTGACGACGGATTTTGACAGGCGGTAAAAGCATGTATCAATCCCTGTACCGTAGCTGGCGGCCCCGCACCTTCTCCCAGATGGTGGGGCAGGACAACATCGTGCGCACGCTGCGCAACCAGGCAAAAAGCGGGCACATCGCGCACGCCTACCTGTTCTGCGGCAGCCGGGGCACCGGCAAAACCAGCGCCGCGCGCATCATGGCCATGGTCATCAACTGCCTGAACCCCCAGGACGGCGACCCGTGCCTTGTTTGCGAGGCCTGTACGATGCTCTCGTCGGACGCCACGCTGGACGTGTTTGAAATGGACGCGGCCAGCAACAGCCGCGTGGAAGAGATCCGCGAGATGCTGGAAAAGGTCAGCTATCCCCCGCAGTTTGTGCGGCACAAGGTGTACATCATCGACGAGGTGCACATGCTGTCCACCTCGGCGTTCAACGCGCTGCTCAAAACGCTGGAGGAGCCGCCGCCCTACATGGTGTTTATCCTGGCGACGACTGAGCCGCAGAAAATCCCCGCAACGATCCTCTCGCGCTGCCAGCGGTTTGACTTTGGCCGCATCGGCGAACAGCAGATCGCCGAGCGCCTGAAGTTGGCGCTCACCGACGGGCGCACGGCGGAGCCGGCGGCGCTGCAATTAATCGCGCTGGCCGCCGAGGGCAGCATGCGCGACGCGTGGAGCCTGATGGACATCTGCCTGGGCACCGGGGGCGACCTGACCGAGGCGCGCGTGCGCGAGGCGATGGGGTCGGTGGACCCCGGCTTCCTGTTTACGTTCACCAGCGCGCTGCTACAAGGCGACGCCGCCGAAAGCCTGCGGCTCACCGATGAGCTGATGCGCTCCGGGCGCGACGTGCAGGTGTTTCTGCGCGACCTGTCCCATCACCTGCGGCAGGTGATCGCCGCCGGTCTGCACGGCGATTTGCTGCGCGACACAACGGAGGAAAATCGGGAGCGATATTTATCCCAGGCGCAAACCGCGCCGCTGCGCCTGTTTACCGAGCTGCTGAGCCAGTGCGCCCTGGCCGAAGCCGGCACGCGCTGGGCGTCCTCGCCGCGCGCGGCGCTGGAGGTGTTCTCGCTGAAAGCCTGCCAGGTGCGCGAGGAGGGCGACAGCGCGTCGCTGCGCATCCGGCTGGACGAAATGGAGCGCAAGCTGCGCGAGGCGCCGGTCATGCCGGAAGCGGCGGCTGCCCCGCCGGTGACGACCGTCCCCGGCAAGCCCAAACGAACGCCAAAACAGGTGGAAGCGGCTGTGCCCGCGCCCGCATCTGTGGAGGAAACTGCACCAGTCCCGGCGCCCGCTACCGGCGAAGTGCTGCCCAAAAACGCGTGGAACGCCATGCTCAAGCGCGCCGCCAAGGAGCTGCCGTCGATATTGGGCATGCTCAACGAGGGGCGCTTCGGCGGCTTTGACGATGGCGTGTTCCGGCTGGAGTTCCCGCAGGAAAAGAAGTTTTTTGTCACCTTCCTGTCCGGCCCCGGCCGCAAGGACAAGGTGGAAGCAATCCTGACCGAGGAAATGGGCCGTCCGGTGTCCTTTGAGCCAGCGGAGGCGCACGCCGTCGCCGAGCAGGAAAACGCCCGCGAGCGCGCGCAGACCGACATCCAGCGCCTGGCCGAGGTCTTCGGCCGCGAGAACATCATCGTCAAGGGCGATCAGCCGCTGGAATAGCCTGTACATATATCCATTCTCTTACAAATATGTTATGATTGTGTTGACTTGAAGCACGCCAATGGAAAGGGAATGGCAAGATGAGCGACAACCGAACGCGCTATTCCAGCGCGCCGCTGCATAACATCAAACGAACCCCCCAGCGCAAGCGCAGTGTGCCCCGCCCGCCGCAGCGCGTGGGCGACTACCAGGACGAGCAGAACGCGCCGCGCAGTTTTGCGGTGCTGCAGGTGCTGCTGATGTTCGTGCTGCCGGTGTTTTTTATCGTGAGCCTGCTGGTGAACAACAACACCGTCAACCTAATCTACGTGCTGGTCGCCTGCACGGCGCTGATGATGATGTGGCTGGGCAACGCCTTTGTGCCCAACGCGCGGCTGACGCTGACGCTGCTGCACGTGGCGATGGTGCTGATCGTGCTGTTCACGCTGTGGCTGTCCCCCGCGCCGGGCGTCAACCTGACCGGAACCACCAACGACCTGACCAGCCAGTTCAACATCAACACCGAGACCGGGCTGGTGGGCATGTCCCAGCGCGCCGAGGAAAGCCAGCCCAAGGCCACCACCGACCCGGGCAGCAAATCGCTGGTGCAGCAGCGGCTGGAGCAGTTCATGTCCGCCTGGATCGCCCAGGATTACGGCGGCATGGTGTCCGTGTCCCTGCCCAGCTGGGTGCAGGCGCAGGACGACGCCCAGCGCAAGATGTTCCAGATCCGCTCCAACCGCACGCCGGTGGACTACAAGGTGACGGAGGTGTCCGGCACCGACGCGGACTCCCTGCGCACGGTCACGATGGAGGCGTCCATTGACAAAAGCAACGGGCAGGAGCCGCTGCTCTTCCGCTTTCTGGTGCTGATGATGCGGGTGAACGACGTGTGGTATGTCGACCCCAACTCGTTAACCTCGCCCCAGCAGTTGACGCCCGACAAGGCGGCCGCGACGCCCGCCGTGTCGCTGGCGCCGCTGACCACCGCCAGCCCGGACATGCTGTTGTTCTACAATGCCGACGGCGGCACGTTCTACCACCTGGATCCCAACTGCAGCAGCATCAACCAGAAGTATCTGCCGCTGACGGCCAGCTTCTACTTCCGCGATATCGGCAATGCCACCTTCGCCAACCTGAAACCGTGCGTGTATTGCCACGCGCCATCGAGGTAGTATGAGATACCACATTGACACCATCCCGGTATGGGACGCGCTCAAGCCGGACGGCGAGTGCCCGCTGTGCTTCCTGCGCCGCAGAACCGAGCACCTGATGGTCGACCGCTATCTCGGTGCCTCGGTCATGGAGAGCGATACGCGCATCCAGGTGAATGAAAAGGGGTTCTGCCCGGCGCACCAGCACATGCTGTACGCCAAGCAAAACCGCCTGGGCCACGCGCTGATGATGCATTCCCATATGCTGCATACGCAGAAAAAGTTCGCGGCGTACCTGGAGCAGGCCACCGCCGCCGCACGCGAGGCGGCCGGGCAGCCCATGCTGAAGCGCCTGACGCGGCGGGGCGGCGCCGGTTCGGGCGATGCGGCCAGGGGCATCCAGGCGCTGGTGGACAGCTGCGTGCTGTGCGAAAGCGTGGACGACAACATGAAGCGCTACGCCTATACCTTCCTGCACCTGTGGAAAACCGACGAGGGGTTCCGCAAGGCGGTCAAGGCATCAAAGGGCTTTTGCATGAAGGACACGGCGCTGCTGATCGACATGGCGCGGGAGCATTTGAACCCTGCCCATCAGGTGACGCTGCTGGAGGCGCTGAGCGAACTGGCCGAACAAAGCTTCAACCGCACGGCCCAGGACCTGGAGTGGTTCACGCTCAAGTTTGATTACCGCAACGCCGACAAGCCGTGGAACAACAGCAAGGACGCGCTGGAGCGCGCGGTGCAGAAGCTGCGCGGCTGCTACATCGGCACCGATCCGGCCCGGGACGCATAATGCGTCCCCTTTTTGACCGCGCCGCCCGTTGGACGGCGGCGATGTTGCTGCTGTTGAGCATGACATTATCCGCATCCGCCCAGGTGCTGGACGCGCAGCCGCAGCAAAACCTCCCCACCGCCCAGACGGCAGTGCTGTATTTCCGTCTGGATGGCACGCCGTATCTGGCCACCGAGTTGCGCGAGATCGCATCCAGCCAGACGGTGTCCTTTGAGCAAGCTGCCGCCGAGGCGCTGGTGGCCGGACCCGCCCCCACGTCCGACAGCCTGTCGCCGCTGTTTCCGCCGGGCACGCAAGTGCTCTCGGTGCAACCCGAGGGCGATTTGCTGTTCATCATATTCAATGAAGCGCTGCTGGGCCGGTACCCGGATGAAGGGGCGCTGACCGCGCCCAATGACCTGGCCGAAGCCAAGCTGCGCCGACGGCTGGCGATGGCGGCATTGGTGAACACGGTGACGGAACGCGGCGAGTTCCGCCGCGTGCAGGTGCTGGTGCGCGCCGAAACCACGGTGCGCACCTCCATGCGCCTGGAGGAAAGCTACTATCTGGAGGAGTCCGCCGCCCTGCCCGACCCATTGACGCGGCAGGAAGCGCGCATTTTGACGCCCGCGGTGATGGCGGGGTTGACCCTGTCAGCCTGGCAGCAGCGCGACTGGCGCACGCTGTATGACCTGACCCGCGACCTGCGCCCGTCACAGGCCGAGATGGCCACCGCCTTTGACGAATCACTCAAGCTGGTGGCCTATACGATCACGCCGGGCACGGTGTCGCCGGATGGGAGCACCGCGGTGGTGGCCGCCACGCTGGAGCTGGAAGCGTCCGGCGGGGTGTTCACCCTGCCCGCGTTTCCGCTGGTGCTGGTGCGCGCGGACGGCATCTGGCGGCCTTCGTATGAATCGCTGCTGCGCCTGGCGGTGGTGGGGCCATGAACAGCAAGCGCCTGGCTTCGCTCCTGACCGCCGGATTGCTGTTGGTCAGCCCGGGTGTGGCGTGGGCGTCCGCGCCCAGCACGCTGCCGCCGGTGGTCAGCCGCTATGCGGTGCCCGCCGGGGACGCGCTGACCGAGTACGCCCGCACAGTGCAGCTGTCACTGCCCCATGGCGTGGGCGGGCAGCTGACCATGGTGGCGGAGCGCATGCTGCTGGAGCCGTTCCGGCATCCGGCGGAAGCGGTGGTGCGCCGATTGCTGTCCTTCCCCGGCAGCGACAGCGCATTGCCGCTGTGGCAGGACGGCACTTTGCAGTTAATGACCGGCAGCGCCGTGGAACTGTCCGGCGATGTGGCCACGGTGGATCTGGGCGCAACCGCGCTGATGCTGGACGCACGGAGCCTGTATACGATCAGCCGCGCGATCGCCAACACATTGACCCAGTTTGCGGACATCCGTTATGTCAACGTGCTGATCGCCGGCATGCAGCCCGGTGTGGACACCGCCGCCACCTTCCCGGCGGGCAGCTTCCGGCAGACCGGCAATGAGGACGCGGTGGCGCGCTGGGAAAATGTCAGCGCGCAGGCCAGCGCCATGGACGGCGCGACGCGGCGGTTTTCGGCGGTCGCCACGCTGTATTTCCCGGTGTCCGCCGGGCGCGGCGTGGTGGCGGAGGCGCGGCCCATCACGGTGGCCGGGCAGACGCGGGAGCAGATGGCCGCCGCGCTGATTGCGGCGCTGGCGCAGGGCGCGCAGACGCTGCCCGGCGTGCCGCGCTTTGCCGACCTGGCCAGCCTGTTAAGCGAGGTGCCGGCGCTGACCACCCTGCCGGGCACCGGGGAACGGGTCATTTCACTCAAATTCCTGGACACGTTCAACGAAAAGCTGATCGAGGCGGGCATCCCGCGCTCGGTGATGATGGCGTCGCTCACGCTGACGCTGACCACCTTTATCCCCGGCATCACGGGAATCACCGTATCCATCGGCCATGAGGCGGTCACCGCGGTGGTGCCGGCGGGCACCTACTCCGGTTCCGGCGTTTCGATCCTTTTTGCCGACGGCGTCATGCGCCGCTCGGATTTCCCGCATTTCCTCTTAACCTATGCCACGCTTTATTTTGCCAACGCCAATGGCACGCTGACGGCGGTCAAACGGCCCGTCCCCTACCGCAGCGCGTACAATCCGCGCTTTATTTTGGGGCAGCTAATGGAAGGGCCGCACGCGGCTGACAGCGTGCAGGGGCTGTCCCCCTGCCTGCCGGCCGGGCTGAATGACGCCGCGATCATCGGCGTGGCGCAGCCCAACGACGCGATGGTCATCAACTTTTCGTCGGCGGTGATGGAAAGCGCCCGCGGGCTGACGCCGCAGGCGGAACGGATCATGGTCTATGGGCTGGTCAACACATTAACCGCGCTGCCACAGGTCAAGCGCGTGGCATTCTTTGTGGAAGGCAGCCAGCCGGACAGCCTGGCCGGCAGCATCTATCTGCCCGGCGAATTCCTGCGCAACCCGGAGATCATCGGCAACTGATCATCCCTTGTGCAGCGGCAGCTCCACGGTGAAGGTGGCGCCCTTGCCCTCCTCGCTGTCCACGCGAATGGCGCCGCCGTGCAGCGTCACGATCTGCTGGGCAATCGAAAGGCCCAGGCCGGTGCCGCCGCTTTCGCGGCTGCGCGCGCGGTCAACCCGGTAGAAGCGGTCAAACACATGCGGCAGGCTTTCCCGGGGGATGCCGGGACCGTTGTCGGTCACCGTGAGCAGCGCGTCGCGCCCCACGCGGTCCAGCACAACATCCACACGTCCGCCCTCCTGGGTGTACTTGACGGCGTTGTCCAGAATGTTGTACACGACCTGCTTTAGTTTTTCCCTGTCGGCGAACATGTCCGCGCTGTCCTCGAGTTTCAGGGACAGCGTCAGTTTTTTCTGCTCGACCAGCGGCTCGATGCTGTGCGCGATTTCCTTGACCACGGCCGACAGGCTCATCTTCTCGCGGTCCAGCTTCATCGAGTGGGAGTCCGCATGCACCAGCGTCAGCAGCTCGCTGACGATGCGGCTCAAGCGGTCAATCTCCAGGTTCACGTCGGTCAAAAACTCGGTGCGCAGCTCCTGCTCCATCTCCGGCTGGTAGATCAGCGATTCGATCATGATCTTCATGGTGGCCAGCGGGGTTTTCAGCTCGTGGCTGGCGTTTGATACAAACTGGTTGCGGGACTGGTCCAGCGTTTCCAGCTTCTCACTCATGGAGTTAAAGGCGCTGGCCAGCTGCCGGATCTCGCCGGAGCCGTGCTCCGGCACGCGGGCGGAGAAGGTGCCCTTGGACATCTGTCGGATGACCCCGGTCAGCTCGCCAATGGGCTTGGTGATCACCCGCGCGAACACCATGCCGGCCAGCAGCGCCACCAGCACCACCGCGGCGTAGATGACCGCCATGTTTTCCCGCACGGTGTTCATACTTTTGACCATTTCACGCGCCGAGGACACCATCAGGATCACGCCGATCACATCAGACGCGTATACCAGGCTGGCGGTGGAATAGCTGACCCATTCGTCGGTCATGTTGGTGGCATTAAGCCGCCCCGGCGCTTTATCGCCGGTGGACAGCGAATACACGGCGTGCCCCACGCTGGCCGCGCCGCTTAATATGTCGGCCACCTCCGGCACATTGACGCGCGTGCCGTTGGCCTCATGGAAGGTATCGGTCTGCACCTTGCCGTCGCGGTCCAGAAGCAGCAGGCGGCCGTTCATTTCGCGCCCCGCCTCGGCCATGCGTACGCTTAAGGTGTCGGTATCGGCGGCAAACAGAAGCGGCGCTGCCTGCACCGCCCATTTTTCCAGCCCCGCGCGGTCGCTGCGCACGCGCTGGTCGATCATATAGTCGCTCATCAACCGGGTCATGGTCTGCGCCATGATGAAGGTCGACAGGCCGATGATCAAAAAAAATGCCAGCAACACTTTCCAGCGGATGCTGACAAACCATTTAGTCGTCACGATCGGTAAAGTAGTACCCCACGCCCCACTTGGTAAAGATGAACTCCGGCTGCGTGGGATTTTTCTCGATCTTTTCACGCAGGCGGCGGATGTGCACGTCCACCGTGCGCGCGTCGCCGCTGTAATCGTTCTTCCAGACCTGCTCGAGCATCTCCTCGCGGCTGAACACCCGCCCGCGGTGCAGGATAAACAGCAACAGCAGGTCAAACTCCTTGGCGGTCAGGCGCACGTCCTCGCCGTTTAAGGTGACCGAACGGTTGACGCTGTTGATCTCCAGGTTGCGCACGCGGAACACATTTTGGTCCTCCGGGCGGCCCGCGCCGGCCGCCCGGCGCAGAATGGTCTTGATGCGGGCCTTGACCTCCAGGATGTTGAAGGGCTTGGTCATGTAGTCATCCGCGCCGTATTCCAGGCCCAGGATTTTGTCGATGTCCTCGCCCTTGGCGGTGAGCATGATGATGGGCACATTGCTGGTTTCCCGTATGCGCTGGCACACGGCGATGCCGTCCAGCTTGGGCAGCATGACGTCCAGCAGGATCAAATCCACCGGGTATTCGTGAAACAGCTTGAGCGCCTCTTCGCCGTCGGCGGCCACCAGCGTCTCATAGCCATCCTTCTCCAACGTGAACTTGAGCCCCTTGATGATCAACGGCTCGTCATCTACCAGCAATATCCTCTTGGCCACGCGATCAAACCCTTCCTGCGCATCCGCTTACACTGGTGCCATTGTACACGACCCAAGTGAAACAAATCAAGTCAAAGCGCAACCAAATGTTCACAAAACCGAAACATGCCCGTCCGGGAGCACGCCGCGCAGGTCGCCTTTGCGATGCGCGGCCGCCAAACACAGGAAGGTGGCGGCGGTGTCATACCGCGCGTCATGCGCGGCTTGGCCGCCCGCAAACCAGCGGCTGGAGGCGGTGAGGATCATGTCCTCGCTGATCTGGTAGTGGTCGCACAGCTCCTCCAAGCGCGGGGGCTTGGGGCGGCCGATCTCCACTTTGCGCTTGAGGCCAATGATGCCGGTGGCGTAGTTCATCGTACAGAAGGTGGGGATTTTTTTGAGCTTCACGCCCGCGCGCTCCAGCTCCACGCGCAGGTACCGGTCATCCGCCGCCACGTTGTGCCCCACCAGCAGGCTGGCGCGGGAAAAATCCGCCACGATGTCTTCCGCCTGGTCCTCAAAGTACAAGCCGCCGGACAATTCAGCCAGCATCTCCATGCTCAAGCCATGCACCTCCTGGGCGCCCTGGCTCATGCTGTCCACGGAAAAGAACAGGTTCTTGCCCACCACGCCGCTGTCCACCATCAGGTAGGACAGCTGGCAGATCTGCCCGGGCACCAGGTCGGTGGCTTCGGTGTCAAACACAATGATCATGGCTATGCCAGCTTCTCGATGATGTCCACGTCCTCGCGCTGCCCCAATACCAGCAGTTCGTCATCGCGGTTGATCATCGTATCGGCGTTGGGAGAAATCGGGTCCTCCCCCTTTCTGGAGATCAGGATCACCGACACATTGTACTTGCGCCGTATGTCCAGCTGTTTAAGCGTGTGCCCCACCCAGGCATGCGGCGCCTGGATGTCCTCCAGGGTAAAGCCGCCGCTTAAGCTCATCAGCTCGCGCGCATTGGGGGAGGAAATCGTCCGCGCCAGGCGGATGCCGGCGTCGCGCTCCGGGAACACCACGCGGTCGGCGCCGATTTTCTCGAGCACCCGCGCGTGGGATTCGTCGGTGGCTTTGGCCACCAGATAGCGCGCGCCCATGTCCTTGCACATGAGCGTCACCAGGATCGAGTTGCGCATGTTGTCGCCGATGGACACCACCACCGCGTCAAAATTGCGGATGCCCAGACTGCCCATGCCCTCCTCGTCGGAGGCTTCCATCTGGATGGCCTGCATCACAAACGGCGCGATCGCGCGCACGCGGTCATCGCTGGCGTCCACCGCCAGCACCTCGTGCCCGTCCTCGGACAGCTTGCGCGCCAGCGCCGAACCAAAGCGGCCCACGCCAAAGATCAGGTATTGTTTGATGTCCCGTGCCATACAGTCCCTTTCCTGGGTTCAGCCCAGCAGGATGCCTTCCTCCGGATAATGGATGGTGCCCGGATGCCCGCTGATGCTGCCAAACGTCAGCATCATGGTCAGCGGCCCCACGCGCCCGAAGTACATCAGCAGCATCAGAAAAACGTGGCTGGGCGCGGACAGGTTGGCCGTGCCCAGCGCGGTCAGGCCCACGGTGCCCAGCGCCGAGGCTTCCTCAAACAGCAGGTCGATCATCGAAAAGCGCCCCTGCTCCACCAGCGACAGAAACACCCCGCCAAAGAGCATCAGCATCAGGTAGATCACCAGCACCGACAGCACCGTGCGTGACACCGCGGCGGGCAGCCTGCGGCCGAACACCTCATAATCCCGCCGCCCCGCCACCACGGACACCAGGATCACCAGGATCACCGCGACCGTGCTGGTCTTGATGCCGCCGCCGGTGGACGCCGGCGACGCGCCGATGAGCATGAGCACCGTGGTGATCAGCTTGGAGGCGTCCGACAGCTTGCCCTGGTCAAACGAGGAGAACCCTGCCGTCCTCGGCGTCACGGACTGGAACCAGGCGTTGAGCAGTTTCTCGGGCGCTCCGGCGTGCTCCAGCCCCAGCGTGGCGGGGTTGTTCCACTCCGCCAGGGCATAGTACAGCATGCCGGAAGCCAGCAAAATCAGGGTGCTGAGCACCACCACCTTGGTGTGCAGCGTCAGCTGCCGCAAGCGGAAGCGGCTGGACATCAAATCCGAAATCACGGTGAACCCCAGGCCGCCTAAGACAATCAGGAAGGAGATCGTCAGCAGCACCAGCGGGTCGTTGTGGAAGATCATCAGGCTGCCCTGTGCGCCAAACAGGTCAAACCCCGCGTTGCAAAACGCGCTGACCGCGTGGTACAGCCCGTAGTACAGCCCCTGCGCCATGCCCAGCATGGGCACAAAGCGGATGCTCAGCAGCAGCATTCCGCCCAGCTCGATCAGCAGCGCGATCCCCACAAACTGCAGCGCCATCCGGATGCCGCCGGACAGCCGAGGCATGCTCATCGTTTCGCGCAGCAGCATGCGGCTGCGAAGCGTGATGCGCTTGCCCATGACCACCAGCACGCTGATGGCAAACAGCATGAACCCCAGGCCGCCCAGCTGGATCAGGCCCAACGTGACCAATTGCCCGAACAGCGTGTAGGTGCCGTAGGTGTCCACCACCGTCAGCCCGGTCACGCAGGTGGCCGAGGTGGCGGTGAACAGCGCCGGAAGCAGGCCCACGCTTTGGCCGGATTTGGACGCCATCGGCGTCATCAGCAGCAAACCGCCCGTCAGGATGATCACCAGAAACCCCACCGCCAGCGCCATGGCGGGGTTGGTGGCGGTCGGCTTTCCAGGTCGTTTGCGGTATTTCTCCATCATGGTGTGGCGTGCATCCCCCTAAACGTGGACAGCCGCCCCCGCGGGCGGCTGAATCAATGGTCCGTGCATCCCGTCAGGGCTTGTCGGTTTCGCTGTCCCCGCCCTCGCTGTCGTCCTCGTCGTCCTCCTCAAAGAAGGGCTGGCCGCAGCGCGGGCAGAGAAATTCCTCGTCATAGTCAAAGTCGTCCATGTCCAGCTGGGCCTTGAAGCCGCAGTGGCTGCACTCATACTCGATCAGCGCGTCCTCGTCGTCATCATCCTCGTGCAGATGGTGATGTCCGCAGGCGCAGCCGTTTTCCTCGTCATAGACAAAGTCTTCCAGCTCGCTTAAGTCCTCGTCGATGTTCTCCAGGAAATCGCTGATCTCCTCCTGCTGGCGGGACACGTTGTCGGTTTCATCCGCCAGCGCTTCCAGCACGTCCAGCATTTTAAGCAGCAGCTTGTGCTCGTTGGTGTCCTCGGTCAGCTTCATGCCATCGGCCAGGCCCTTGAGGTAGGCGACGCGATCGGTCAGGTTTCCCATGGTCGTTGCTCCTTTTCTGCGCTCAGGCGCGGGACAGGTATTCGCCGGTGCGGGTGTCGACGCGTATGACGTCCCCGATGTTGATAAACAGGGGCACCATCAGCTCAAACCCGGTTTCCACAGTGGCCGGCTTGTAGGTGCTGGAGGCGGTGTTGCCGGCAAAACCGGGCTCGGTGTTGGTGATCGCCAGGTCGACAAAGTTGGGGGCCTCCACCGAGAACGCCTCGCCCTTGAAGAAGCGGATGTTGGCGTTGGTGTTCTCCTTGACGAACTGGATGGCCTCTTCCACCTGCGAGTGGTTCAGCGGGATCTGCTCGTAGGAATCCGGGTCCATAAAATAGTACAGGTCCCCGTCGTTGTACAGGTACTGCATCTCCTTGGACTCGATGATGGCGCGCGGCATTTTGTCCGTGGGGTTGAACGTGCGCTCCACCACCGCGCCGGTCATGATGTTCTTGATCTTGGTGCGCACAAAGGCCGCGCCCTTGCCCGGCTTTACATGCTGGAAATCGACGATCGTCCATACGCCGCCGTCAAACTCCACCGTAATGCCTTTCTTGAAATCTCCCGCTGTTATCATGGTCTTTCCTCCACTCCCGGCGTCGCCGCCGTCAGGATATGATCGTCAATTCCCGCGGCGCGTCCACCAGGGAACGCGCGCCGCTCTGGGTGATCACACAGGTGTTCTCAATGCGCACCCCGCCGATGCCGGGCAGGTAGATGCCCGGCTCCACGGTCACCACATGCCCGGGGGTCAGCGTGTCCTGCCCCAGGCGGCTCAAGCGCGGCTCCTCATGAATGTCGATGCCCACGCCGTGGCCCAGCCCATGCCCGAAGTGCTCGCCATAGCCCGCGCCGCCAATGATGTCCCGCGCCAGGGCGTCAATGTCGCGGCATGCTTTGCCCGGTGCCAGCGCGTCCTGGCAGGCCATCTGCGCTTCCAGCACGATGCCGTATATTTCCTTCATTTTGGCAGACGGCTCGCCCACGGCGATGGTGCGGGTCATGTCCGCGCAGTAGCCGTTCACCTTGGCGCCAAAGTCGAAGGTGATCATGTCGCCCGCTTCAACCTGGCGTTTGCCCGGCACCGCGTGCGGCAGCGACCCGTTGGGCCCGGACGCCACAATGGACGAAAACGCCAGCGCGTCGGCGCCCAGCCTGAGCATCGTAAAGTCCAGCTCCAGCCGGATCTCCTGCTCGGTCATGCCGGGCTTGACATAGCCGCAGATGTGTTCAAAGGCTTTGACCGACAGCGCGCACGCGGCACTGATGTGGGCCAGTTCCCCTTCGTCCTTGACCATCCGCAGCGCTTCCGGCGCGCGGTTGAGGGGCGCAAGTTTGATGCCCTCCAGCTTTCCGGTCAGCTCGGCAAAGCCCTTGACCGTCAAGTAATCGTCCTCATACCGCACCGAGGCGATGCCCTGCTCGCGCAGCAACTGGGCGATGAGGTCAGCGTGACCCAGCGTGCCCGAAATCTCGCGGCACTGCCAGTCCTTAGCTTCGCGCCCGGCCTGCTCGGTGTACCGGAAGTCCGTGACGATCGCGCGTACATCATGCGCGATCACCAGCATGCCCTCGCCGGCATAGCCGCTCAGGTACAGGATATTGGACGGCTTGTGGATGACCACCGCCTCGTCCGCCCCCAAATCGCACCGCGCGATCAGCCGTGACGCTCTGTCCATGCGCGCCCCCCTTGCTTGCTCCAATC
>JAGVSV010000074.1 GCA_019137115.1 Bacillota bacterium | reverse complement strand
GACTTCGAAATGAACCACACCCAAGGTCCCCTGGCTTCATAGGCCTGACCTCAGAAGCCATGAAAAAGCAACTGTCACACTAACCGATTGTCCGGTTTTCCGGTACCAGACCACTACTTGTCGTTATGTTCTGTCCTTCGTTTCACTCCCCATTCCTGTTTATCCACCTACATCTATTTTACGCTAACACATGCGCCCCAAAAGCCTTCAAATGCCAGGCCCCAGCACAAAAAAGGGGCGCCTGTGACTGGGCGCCCGCTGGGTTTTCCGAAAGTTATGGTCAGTTTTGTTCCTTTTCCACCAGGCGCGCGGCCTGGGCCAGCGACATGCCCTGTTCCTCGGCGATGCGCTTCAGGTCGTCATATTCCGCCTTTTCCCGGCGCACGCCCCAGCCTTCGGACACTTTCACGCGCACCGCGCCGTGCGGGGTTTCGCGCGTTTCCTGCCGCCGGTTGAGGGTATAGCGGCGGCAGCCATGCCCCCGGATACCCAGCGTGGTGGTGTGCGCAAACAGGGTTTTGACGATGGCTTCTCGGTCATCCGGGCGGCACAGCACGCCCAGCAGCGTGCCGGGGCGGCTTTTCTTCATGCCAATCGGGATGGTGTATACGTCCAGCGCGCCTGCCGCCCACAGCCTTTCCTGCGCAAAGCCCAGGGCTTCCGGCGTCATGTCATCCAGGTTGCTTTGCAGTTCCACAATGTCATCCCCGGCGGACACGGTCTCTCCCAGGAAAGCCCGCACGCAGTTGGCGGCGGGGAAGTCCTTTTTGCCCATGCCGTAGCCGATGGCATGGACCTGCATGACCGGTTGGCCGGTGAAGCTGGTGACAAAATGCTTGAGCAGCGCCGCGCCCGTGGGCGTGCACAGCTCCCCGCGGATGGCACCGCCATACGTGGGCACGCCCCGAAGGATATGCGCGGTGGCGGGCGCCGGCACCGGCAGAATGCCGTGCGCGCACTTGACCTGCCCGCTGCCCACATGCACCGGCGACGCCACCACCTGCTGGGGCGCAAGCTGGTCCATCAGCAGGCACACGCCCACCACGTCTGCGATGGCGTCCATTGAGCCGACTTCGTGGAAGTGCACCTGGTCGATCGGCCGCTGGTGCGCCTCGGCTTCAGCTTCGGCGATCAGCATGTACACCGCCAGCGCATCCGCACGCACCTTGTCGGGTACCTCCAGCCCATCGATGATTTCCTTCACCCGCACAATGCCGACGTGCTCGTGGCTGTGCTCGTGTTCATGATCGTGATTGTGGTCGTCATGCTCGTGATGGCGATCGTGGCCGTGGTCATGTGCGTCATGGTCATGATGATGCCCGGGGTCATCATTATGGTCATGGTCGTGTTCGCGTTCGTGATCGTGGTGATGTCCGTGCTCGTGATCATGCTCGTGCCCATGGTCGTGTCTGTCCCCGTGATCATGTTGGTGATCATGCCCATGCGCGTGCTCGTGTTCGTGCCCATGTCCCCGCCCCGCCGCGTCCACGTCCTGGCTTTCCTCTTCCTCGCCCCCGACCGTGACCGACACATGCGTGCCCACAATGCCGCACTTGGTGCTGGGCGTGGCCGATATGTGCACGCCGGGCAGGTTCAGCGCGTGCATTTTATCCAGAAAGGCCTGTTTGTCGGGCACCAGCTCCAGCAGCGCCGCCATCAGCATATCGCCGGCCGCGCCCATGTTCAGGTCAAAGTACAGCGTTTTCATTTATTTGCCCTCCAGGTGGTTGATCATGCTGGCGAGGTACCCCGCGCCAAAGCCGTTGTCGATGTTGACCACGCTCACCCCGCTGGCGCAGGAGTTGAGCATGGACAGCAGCGCCGCCAGCCCGCCAAAGGCCGCGCCATAGCCCACGCTGGTGGGCACCGCGATGACCGGGCAATCCGCCAGCCCGCCAATCACGCTGGCCAATGCCCCTTCCATACCCGCGATGGCGATGATGGCCCGCGCGGTCATGATGTGCTCGGCGTTGTGCAGCAGCCGGTGCAGCCCGGCCACGCCCACGTCATACAGGCGCGTCACCTTGTTGCCCAGCGCCTCGGCGGTCAATGCGGCTTCCTCGGCCACCGGGATGTCGCTGGTGCCGCCGGTGGCCACCACGATGGTGCCCACCCCGTCCGGCGCGGGCAGGTCGCCCACGATGCCCACGCGCGCCAGGTCGTGGTAGACCAGCGGCAGCGCCGCCTCCACCACGGGCACGGCGTCCTTTGCCATGCGCGTGATCAGCACGGTGCTCTGCCCGTCCTCGCGCAGGGCGGCGGCAATGTCGCGGATCTGCTCTGGCGTTTTGCTCGCGCCATAGATCACCTCCGCCACGCCCTGCCGCAGGCCGCGGTGCCGGTCGGGCTTGGCAAAGCCCAGGTCGCGGAAGGGCTCGAACTTGAGCCGCAGCACCGCTTCATCCGGGCTGATCCGGCCGGCCGCCACTTCCTCCAATAAATGCTTGGTTTCTGCTTTATTCATGGGTCTCCCTCGCGTTCAAATCCAGGAATACATCCTGAAAATAGGGGCGCAGCGCGCCCAGAACCTCCTGCCGCCGTTCCATCAGGCGCGGCATCATCGCCTCGGGCATCTGCACGCGCGCGGCGTCGTGGAACACCCGCACCCGGAAATCCGCAAAGCCCATCGCCATCAGCGCGTCCTCCGCCCCTTCCACCCGCTCCAGCACTTCCTGGGTGATCACCGTGTCCGTGGGCACGCGGGTGGCCAGGCACGCGTAGGCCGGCTTGTCCCAGGTGAACAGTCCGGCCTCCCGCGACAGTTGCCGCACCTCCTGCTTGGTCATGCCCGCTTCGCGCAGCGGCGAGCGCACGTGCAGTTCCTTCAGCGCCCGCATGCCCGGCCGGTCATTGGCGTCGTCGGAGGCATTGGTGCCGTCCAGCAGCAGCGTATAGCCGTCCTGCAGCGCGCGGCTGGCCAGCGTGCCGAAGATGATGGATTTGCAGTGGTAGCACCGGTCGGCCGCGTTGCCGCACACCAGCGGGTTGGTCAATATGTCCGCTTCGATCACGGTGATTTCCGCGCCCACATCGCTTGCAAGCCGCTTGGCGTCGGCCAGCTCAAACGCGGGCTGAAACGCGGTTTTGACAAAGTACGGGCGGATGTCCGCGCCATAGTGCCGCCCCGCCCACAGCAGGTAGCTGGAATCTACGCCGCCGGAAAACCCCAGCGCCGCGCGCGGATTGTCCTTGAAAAACTCTTGCAGGGTCATAGAAACCTCCCGGACGGCACGCCGTGCCCTCCATGAGTAGTGTACCATTTTTTCGCCATTTGTGACGGCATGTCACCGGATGTCAGTGCATGTCAGCGCTTCTGTCTGGTAGGGTGCCCGCGAAGGAGGGATACCATGCAAGACAAGGGGAAAGGTCCGGATGCATCAGACCAGCCCGCCGAAAGCGGCTTGCCGGACATCAAACAGCTGGCGTGGGCGCGGCTGCTGACCATGCTGTGCCAAACAGCTGGCGTGGGCGCGGCTGCTGACCATGCTGTGCGATGAAAAGCTGTCCGCCGCTGATCTGTTGCGCGTGATCGCAGCCGACCCGCCGCAGGAACCCGCCAGGGGCGATCTGGTGCTGCATGTGCGCAGGGAGGATGATGATGACTGACAGCTCGCGCAGGCTCAGCGTGCCGGCGCACGCGTTCAATGATTGTTATCTGGATTGCCTGACCGCCCCGCAGCGCCACCAGCTGTACTTTGGGGGTGCCGGCAGCGGCAAAAGCGCGTTTGTGGCCGCCCGCTGCATGCTGGACGCGCTGTGCGGGCGCAGCACGCTGGTGGTGCGGCAGGTGGCGCGCACCCTGCGCTTCAGCTGTTACAACGAGATTAGCAAGGCGATCACCCGCTTTGGAGCGCAGGAGCATTTCCGCATGAACCGCACCGAGATGTCCATCACCTGCTTGAGAAGCGGCGCGCAGATCCTGTTCGCGGGGTTGGACGATGTGGAGAAGGTCAAGTCCATCACGCCGGAGAACGGCGTGCTGACCGATATCTGGGTGGAGGAGGCCACCGAGACCGGCCAGAGCGATATCCAGCAGCTGGAAAAGCGCCTGCGCGGCCTGTCCCGCCACACCAAGCGGCTGACGATGACCTTCAACCCGGTCAGCCGCGGGCACTGGATCTACCAGCGCTTCTTTGGGGCGTTCGCGGATGATCGAACGAAATTGGTTACGCCCGACCTGCTGATTTTGCGCACCACTTACCGACACAACCGCTTCCTGACGGCCGACGACCGGCGCGCCATGGAAGCCGAGAGCGACCGGTATTTCCGCCAGGTGTACACCCTGGGGCAGTGGGGCGAGATGGGTGATGCCATCCTGACGCGCGTGAAAACCGAAGATTTGTCCGCATTGTTCAAGACCGCCGATGTTCTGCGCTGCGGCCTCGATTTCGGCTTTGCCAAGGACCCGTGCGCGGCCGTGCTGGCGCACTATGACCGCGCCCGCAAGCGCATCTATATCTTGAAGGAGTTTTCCGCCCACAGCCTGACCAACGATCTGCTGGCCGACAGGTTGCGCGCCTTCGCGCCCGGCGTGCCGGTCACCTGCGACAGCTCCGAGCCCAAGTCCATCGCCGAACTGCGCCGGCTGGGCGTGCCCGCCTACCCCGCGCGCAAAGGGCCGGACAGCGTGCTGCACGGCATCCAATGGCTGATGCAGCACGAGCTGATCGTGGACACCCGCTGCACGCAGACCATCCGGGAGCTGACACAATATCGCTGGCGGCGGGACGCCCGCGGCAACGCCCTGCCCATCCCCGAAACCGGCGACGACCACCTGATCGACGCGCTGCGCTACGCGCTGGAAGGCGACCGCCTGGCGGCGTATGCCGCAGCGCAGAGGCGGTGAGGCGGAAAGATACATTATGCAACCGTCCGTGCGGACGCCGGGGCGTGTCGTACCCATATCAATGATGCCCCACGAACCCATTGTCGGACTGATCCTCACTGGCCGCGTGCGCGGCAAAAACCACCCCACTGGTCGCGCACCCGGCACCCCGCCAAACCCGTGCGCCAGGCCTTTTCCCGTCATCAAAAAGCACCTTTTTCGTCTTTGGCTTCATTTTACGCATAAAATATCCAAAAATACGCAATAAAGTGTTGAACATTGTGGAAGACTCTGGTAGAATCCACTACATATTGGGGGAGAGGGTGGCTGTCTGTGATCATTCCTTTGGCGATATGCATCGGTGCGCCGGGCATTGCCGCCTGTCTGTTGACCTATTGCGGCCTGGCGCGCAAGCAGGAGCTGCGCATGCTGGCGCTGATGCGGCAGAGCACGATGTATACCCGCCTGTACGCCAAAATGGACGCCCTCAAGCACCACGACATTGACGAACTGCGCATCGAGCCCGACGGCGTGACGGTGACGTCGGCGTCCCTGGCGATCACGCTGCTCAACTTTGATTTCAAGCGCAACGGCAACTTCAAGCGCAACGACGCCGCCGTGCGCCTGGTCGCCCAGCTGCTGGAGCATGATTTCCCCCTGTTTGCCGACCGGGGCGCCTACCAGCTGCGCCGCTACCGCGTGTACCGCGTCAACGGCAAGGTGGAAATGGGCGTGTGCTACGCCATGCGCCGCACGTTCCGCTACGCCGCCCGCCCCACCCGCGGCGCGGTGGAACTAAGGGTGCCGTAGAAAAAGTTCAGTAATCTACCGCGGTGGGCACAGCGTACCAAGAGCAAGTCGCTGTGCCCGATTTGTTTGCTTGATCGACGGCTCAAGGGTCTGGTTGCACTTGAACCTTTTGTCGGACAACGTCCGCCGGGCTTTTCACATTCAATTCCTTTTTCAGCGCAGACTGAAGCAGTGCGGAGAAGTTGACGCCCTGCTTTTCGGCCTCATTGCTCAACCACTCCGGCACGGTGCAGTTTTTCTTGACCGTCCGCAAATCGTTCTGCCTGCGGTATTCTTCAAAATCCACATCCACCAGCGTCACCATATCGCCCGGTTCGCTTCGGCGCTGCACGTCTGCAATATCCGACGCATCAGGCAAGCGCTCACCATCGTCCTCCATATCAATACCACACAAACCAATCACGTCCCGCGCCATAAAAATCGCGTCAGCGTAATCCTCCCCCTGCGTGCCCACATTGAAGTCAGGCACATCCACCACCACAAACTTGTCTCCCTTTTTCAGGATGACTGGATAAGCCTTTCTCATGTTCTTTCCTCCTGTATATCCGTTAAGCGCCGGGGCGCCGGGGCGCCGGGGCTTATTTCAGCTCCTGTCGCTTGATGATTGCCCTGGCCAGCCGTTCATCGATTTCGTTGTGTCTGGGTATTGCTTCGCGCCGTCCGTCCTTTTCTCAGACATCGTGGTTGCCGCCGTGTCGCTTGAGCGTCCACCCGTTGTCCGCCAGCCGTTTCTCCAGTTCCTTTCTCTTCAGCCGGCTTGGCACGCCTTCCCCCTGACTGTCCGTGTTATACGCCCTTAATGCGTACTCGACCAGCAATATTCGATGTGTTGATCACATTCGCCCTGTTTCTGACCTGCGAACAAGTTCCTGGAAATTGAGGACACCGTCAAGCGCGGATAACCTGTCTACCTGCCGCAAAATAGTTAGGGCACGACGGTTGTTATTAGCCTTCAACAGTATTCAGCCCTTACGCAAGACATCGAGCGGATGCTGTACGAAGCCCATCCGGCCGCTGTGGACAGTCCTATGCGATACACGCACGAAGAAGTCCCCACATCGCTCTACAAACAGCAAGAACACGTTCTTGCAGATCGTGTTCTTGCAGATCGTGTTCTTATAGTCGACGCGCTATCCCCACGCACATCCCGCCACCATAGACAACACAACGGAATACAGGCTAACACTGGCGTCGCCCCACTCGCGCGCCCCCCCCCACCCTCCCCGCTCACCAAAGCACGGTCAAAAGGCCTGCAAGACAAGGAACGGGTGCGGCCGGCAAGGGAGCTTACGTACAAGTAAGTGGCCGCAGGCGGCTGTGCCCGTGACGCAGGAAGCGGATTCCCAAGAACTCGCGGTTGCGGGCCTTTTCACCGAGCGTCTACATCGCATTGACCATGTTATACATATGACGGTTAAAATCCGGCTTGATGGTCAGCGCGGCTTCGATGTCCATGTGGAACACGCGGCCGTTGCGGGTGCCCACCACGCGGTTGCTTTCGCCGTGGCGCAGCAGC
>JAGVSV010000313.1 GCA_019137115.1 Bacillota bacterium | reverse complement strand
GACATTGACCGGCCCGATGCTGATGTACCGTTGTTCCCTCGATCTGCCTACCTTGGAGCGTGTTCTCTTTGGTCGAGTGTTGGAGCAGAAGCTTTCGTGAACATGCCCTGGCTGTTAAAGAACGTCATCTTGTAAAAGGGGAAGAAAAAGTCTACCATCGAAAAAAGCACCTGGGGAAATGTCGTTGGTTGGATTGCCGTGATTCTGGCTGTGATCGCCTTCTTCTGGTGGAAAGTGCCGCTGAGCATCATCGCGATGGTGCTGTCCATTGTCGGCCTGTTCTCTGAGCACAAAGCCGTCAATGGCGTGGCTCTTGCGATCGCCATTATCGCGCTCATTGTAGCAATCGCCTGAGTGCGGCCAGGATGACACGCCGGGCAAAAGGCAGCCTGCGGGTGCCCGTGTCACGGGTTTGATCATTTCCGCATAGGGCAAACAATCGCCCCCTTGGTTCTAAAAAGGGGTGTGATTGTTTGCCACCGCTTTATTGCCGGTCGTGCCTGCTCCGTTTCTGGACAGAGATGCAACGCGGCGCGTCCTTCCCTACAGTTTCCGGAACACCAGAATGGCCTTGGCCGATCCCGTCACCGACATGGTGACCAGCTCAAAACCCTGCTCCGCCATTTCGTTTGCCTTCTCCTCGATCCGTTCCGCCATCGTGTCCGCCTTTGGCGAGTACTCGATCACCACTGTTTGATACTTCATTTCAAACGCTCCTGTTCCTTCATAATCTCCTTGTTTATTATATCACAACAAGCAATTGGTGTCGGATTCCGGTACCCAGGATGCGGCCCTGGCGCTTATGTTTTTTGTCCGTCGATTTAGTAAAATGGGACAGAGGCTACTTTGGGCAGATCAAACGGATGGGGGCGCGGTTTGATGACGAAAAGGGAGAGTCCAGTCAAGCAGCAGCTGGCCGACAGTTTCTTTGCGCTGCTGCGCGAGCAACCGTTTGAGCGCATCACGATCCGCATGATCACGGAGCGCGCAGGCGTTACGCGGCCTACGTTCTACACGCATTTCCACGACAAGCACGAGATATACGAATGGATCCTGCAAACGCAGGTGTTTGACATCGCCGAACGCCTGATTGAAGACGACCTGGGCAGTGAGGCGCTCAAGATCGTCTTTACGTATTTTCACCGGCGGGCCGACCTGTTTGCCCGGCTGTACCAGATCACGGGGCAGAACAGCTTTGAGGAAGCGTTAAGCCGCGGCATGGTAAGGTTGTTTCGGCTGAGCATCCGGAAAAAGGACGCCGTGGCGGAGGCGGGCCTGGCCAGCGTGATTTCTGAGGATACCCTCGCCCGGTATTATGCCAACAGCCTGGTGTTTATCCTCCGGGCATGGCTGGTGGATCCGCGCGCGCGCACGATCCCGGTAGACGACGTGCTGGCGGCGTGCAGCTATGTGTTCTCACACTCTTTGACGGACATTTTGTACTGACCGCGGCATACAATCCCATCCCTTTGGCTTTTGCGCCTTACACCGGGCGCACGTGCGTCTGTCCATTCATACATTCGCTTCATATTTGTCGCCGATATTTGATTGACCGCCCTGATCGCGCTTGCGTACCATGAACCTGGCGTTTGATGGGCGCTTGTTTGCGCGTTGCGCCCAATGTACATAGGCCGCGATTGAGGGAGGAAAACGTGTCGAATTCGACAGCAAAAAAGAGGAGAACATGGCCCTGGGTGGTGCTGGCGGCCGTGATCGTCGTGCTGCTGATCGTCTGGCAGCAGGGCAGCGCGTCGCTCAGCGGCTATGAAACCGCCACGGTGCAGCGGCGCGACCTGGCCACCTATTACACGTTTTCGGGCACACTGACCCCCATCACGGATAAGATGCAGACGTCCAAAGAGGCCATGAAGGTGAAAGAACTGTACGCGGCGGAAGGCGATGTGGTGACATCCGGGCAAATGCTGCTGCGGGGCTCGTCCGGCACGCGCGTCTATGCCGCACACGAGGGCACCGTGGAAGCGCTGCTGCCGGAGGTGGACGATGCCGTGCCTTCGGGCCAAGTTGAATAAAAGGGCGCACGCCTTGGCCGCGTACCGGTGGCCGCGGTAAGGGGCGTCCACGCTGTACCCGATGTTGCCGCCGATGTAGGTTTTGTGGTTGTGGCCGACACGCAGGTCGCAGCGGCCAATCGCGGTGCCATCAGGCAGGCAGATATCAAAAAAGTACACTGGCAACCAGGCACGCTCAGGCTGTGCCGGCGTTGTTTTGGTCAGGCGCAGGATGATCTCGTCGGACTTGAGATCGATGGTATCAAGGAACTGGAACACTCTGCCCCCCCTCCACGTAATATCCTGGGAGGAAACCGGCCCGCCGTTCTGTTTGGGCGGGCCGGATTTGTTTTTTTGCTTTTGCGTTTCCAGGAAAGATTAGCGGCCCAGGAGCGCGTGGCTCCAGGCCAGCAGCCCGATGCCGACCAGGTAGACAACCGCCGCGATGGCGCACCAGGTGAGGGTTTTGAGCAGGGCTTTCTTCCACGAGAAGTCCTTTTCCAGCCGGTGCCACAGCAGGCTGGTCAGCACCAGCCACACGACGCCGAACGCAATGGTGAACCCGATGGTGAACGCGTTGTGCGCAAACTGGTAGCCGCCCAGCGCAAAAATTAGCAGCGGCAGCGCGTCCTTGAGCACCATCCAGGGCAGCAGTGCCACCAAACCGAAGATGGCCGAGAGCAGGAATGCCCACAGCATGTCGCTGACGGACGATTCCTGCTTGGGCATGGGATCCTTGGGGTTGGACATCGCGCCTCCTTGCTTACAGGGGATCGCCAGGCGACAGCGCCTGCCATTCGGTGCGGATGGAGGAAAGCTCCTGTAACACGCCCTGCCGGGTGTCCTCACCATCCATCATGTTGGTTTTGCGGGAGAAGCGCTCCAGGCTGGCCAGTAAGCCCAGGTTTTTGCTCCGCTGCTTTTCCCACAGCGCGACATTGTAGGCGCCCTGCTCGATGCGCTTGTGGTAGCCCTTCATCCATCGTGGAGGCGCCAGCCGGGTGCCGCGCACGGTGTCCAGATCCTGCAGATGGTTCATCACCATGCGCTGGAACACCCATCGGAAATAATACCCCGAACCAAAGATGATGACAACCAGCGCCAGCGCGGACAGGAGCAGCAGCACGCCCAGGTTCACGGCTGGCTTCCTTCCTGCCCTTGGTCCTGTTGTTGGGGTTTCTCCACAGGGATGGTATCTGCCAATGCTGGCTGATCGCGCAATCCCTCGGCAAATACGGCATCCGGAAGGTCCTGCACAGAATTGGCGGGTGCGGCCGGCACATCCGGCTGCGCAATCTGGCCGCGCCCTTCGCGCGTCTGGCCCATGCCGACCAGCGCCAGTTCCTGCGCGCGGTGGCAGGATACATAATGGCCGGGCTTCAGCTCGCGCCATTCGGGCACGACGGTTCTGCATACCTCCTGCGCGTACATGCAGCGCGGGTGGAACGGGCAGCCGCTGGGCAGGTCGGCCGGGTTGGCCACATCGCCCTCCAGCACGATGCGCTGGGTTTTGTTGCGCGGGTCGGCGACGGGTTTGGCGGAGAGCAGCGCCTCGGTATAGGGGTGCAGCGGATGGTCGAACAGTTCCTCGGTGGGCGCCAGCTCCACCACGCGGCCCACATACATCACGGCCACGCGGTCGGAGATGTGGCTGACCACGCCCAGGTCATGGGAAATGAACAGGTAGCTTAGGTGCAGTTTTTCCTGCAGGTCCATCAGCAGGTTCAAAATCTGCGCCTGCACGGATACATCCAGCGCGGACACGGCTTCATCGCACACGATGAAGCGCGGCTTGGTGGCCAGCGCGCGGGCGATGCCGATGCGCTGGCGCTGGCCGCCGGAGAACGCGTGGGGATACCGCTCCAAGTGGCGGGGGTCCAGGCCCACCGTTTCCATCAGCTCCATCACGTACTCGCGCAGCGCGCGGCCGGACATCAGCTTGTGGCAGACCAGGGGCTCGGAGATGATGTTGAGCACCGTCATGCGCGGGTTGAGCGACGCGTAGGGATCCTGAAAGATCATCTGCATATCGCGGCGCACAACGCGCAGCTTGTCGTAGGGCAGGGAGCTCAATTCCACCACATCGCCGTTTTGCTGGGTGAAGAGGGTTTCGCCGGCGGTGGGCTTGATGGCTTGCAGCACGCTGCGTCCGAAGGTGGTTTTGCCGCAGCCGGATTCCCCCACCAGGGACACCGTTTCGCCTTCGTCCACATGCAGGCTCATGTCATCAACGGCCTTGACGTAGCCGACGGTGCGCTTCAGGAACCCCTCGGTGATGGGAAAGTATTTTTTCAGGTTGCGCACTTCCAGAATGCGTTTGCTCTGCGTTGTTACCATCAGGCGTTCCCTCCTTGGCCGGGCGCATCCAGCACCTCATGCCGTGTGCAGCGGACAAAATGCCCGGGATAGGCTTCCACCATGTCCGTGCCGCTCTGATCGCACACGCCTTCCGCTGCATAGTCGCAGCGTGAGAAGAACCCGCAACCTTCCGGCAGGTTCATCGGGTACGGCACGGTTCCGGCGATGGATTCAAAGCGCCCCTTGCGCGTTTTGCCCGGCGTGGGGATGGATTTGAGCAGGGCCTGGGTGTACGGGTGCAGCGGGCGGTAGAACAGCTCGTCCACGGTGCAGTATTCCATGATCTTGCCCAGGTACATCACCGCCACGTCATCGCTCATTTCGGCGATCACGCCCAGGTCGTGGGTGATGAAGATGATGGAGGTGCCAAAGTCCCGCTTGAGGTTGTTGATCAGTTCCAGCACCTGCGCCTGCACGGTGACGTCCAGCGCGGTGGTCGGTTCGTCGGCGATCAGTATGGATGGGTTGCAGGACAGCGCCATGGCGATCATCGCGCGCTGGCGCATGCCACCGGACAGCTGGTGCGGATACTCGTCCACGCGCTGTTCAGGGTTGGCGATGCCCACGCTGCGCAGCATGCTGATCGCGATGTCCCGCGCCTTTTTGGCGTCAGGCTCCACGTGCAGCTGGATGGCCTCAATGATCTGGTTGCCCACGGTGTGAATCGGGGAAAAAGCCTTCATCGGTTCCTGGAAGATCATGGCAATGTTGCCGCCTCGGATGCTGCGGATCTCCGGCCCCGTGGGGTTGAGTTTGACAATGTCAATGGGCCGTTCCAGGCGCTTGCGGTCCTTTTCGTACAGAAGGATCTCGCCGCCCAGCAGCCCGTACTTGGGCAGGATGTTGAAGATCGCGTTGGAGGTGACCGACTTGCCGCAGCCCGACTCGCCCACGATGCCCAGGGTTTTCCCCTTTTTGATTTCAAAGGACACCCCGTCCACGGCTTTTAACAGCCCTTCATCCATTTTGAAGTGCACTTTGACATCATTCAGCCTGAGGATTACATCTTGTTCAATGCTCATACGCGCTCCTACTTGTACGGGTCTGCCGCATCGCGCAGGCCGTCACCGGCAAAGTTGAACATCAGCACGGTGACGATGATGAAGAAAGCCGGCCACAGCAGCCACGGCTGGAGGGCAAGTGCCTCCACGGTTTGTGTGTCCTGCAGCAGCGTGCCCCAGCTGATGGTGGGCGCCTGCAGGCCCAGCCCCAGGAATGACAGCGCGGTTTCGCCCAGGATCGTGCCGGGGATGGAAGCGGTGATGGACACAATGATGTAGCTCATGAACGAAGGCAGCAGGTGGCGCCCGATGACGCGACCGTGGCTGGCGCCGGACAGGCGCGCGGCAATGACAAAATCCTCCTCGCGCAGGGACAGGATTTTGCCGCGCACCACGCGCGCAAGGCCCGTCCAGCCGATCAGGGACATGATGATGCTCATCCACAAATACTTGCCCAGCGACGACATCGTGGTGGGCAGGGCGGCGGCCAGCGCCATCCACAGCGGAATGCCGGGAATAGACATGATCAGGTCGATCATGCGCTGGATGATGGTGTCGGCAAATCCGCCCAGATAGCCGGATATGCCCCCCAATGTCAGGCCGATGAAGAAGGTAAAGGCAATGGACACCAGCGCAAAGGACAGCGAGATGCGGCCGCCAAACAGGATGCGGGAGTACAGGTCGCGCCCCAGGCTGTCCGTGCCCATCAGGAAGAACTCACCCCCCTTCTCCACGGGCCCGAAGAACCTCAGGTCGCTGTCAAACAACCCTAGGAAACGGTAGGGCTCGCCGTGCACAAAGAAGCCGAGTTTGATGATTTGGTCCGAATCGGCAAACACTTTCCGGAACGTGACGGGGTCGCGCACGCTTTCCTTGAGGCGCACGTGCAGGCCCACGAAGTTGCCGTCCGCGTCGCGCAGCCGGATGGCGGAGGGCGGGCAGTCCTTGAAGTCACGGAACCGGGAAAGCGGCAGCGCGGGCGCGAAGAACTCGCAGAACATGGTGATCGTGTACATGATGACGATGATGGGCAGCGCGATCATGGCCAGGCGGTGTTTCTTGAACTTCCACCACATCAGCTTCCACTGGCCGGCGACCTCGTAGGTGCCGTCCTGCTGCTGCCTGCGTTTGCGGGCGCTCATTCTGCCACCCCCCCAAAGCGGATGCGCGGGTCAATGACCGCCAGCGCGATGTCGCTCAACAGCGTGCCAAATACCGTCAGCACGCTGACAATCAACAGGAAGGACCCCGCCAGGTACATGTCCTGACTGATCAGCGCGCGGCGCACCACCGGCCCCATCGTGGGCATCGAGAGCACGATGGACACCACGATCTCACCGGAGATCAGCCCGGGCAGAATCCACCCGATGGTGGATACCATGGGGTTGACCGCCAGGCGGATCGGGTATTTCCACAGCAGCTTTTTCTCCTCCAGGCCCTTGGCGCGCGCGGTGATCACATACTGCTTTTGCAGCTCGTCCAGCAGCATCGCGCGCATCTGGCGGATCAGCCCTGCTGTCTGGCTCAGGCCGATGATGCCGACCACCAGGCCCAGGCGGGGCAGCATGTTGACAAATTTTG
Organism: Bacillota bacterium; assembly: GCA_019137115.1. Classification (GTDB taxonomy): domain Bacteria; phylum Bacillota; class Clostridia; order Christensenellales; family Aristaeellaceae; genus JAGVSV01. Next base: position 8,701 of record JAGVSV010000313.1, on the reverse strand, counting down.
CCCAGCTCCACGCGGCGTTGACATACTCGGGGCTGAACAGCCCCGTTAGCGAGACGCCGGTGTTGACGAAAATCACATATACGGCCCCCAGCGCCAGCAGGAAGCCGGGAACCGCCAGGCCAATGAACCCCAGGAAGATAAAAATGTAATCCCCGAGAGAATATTGGTGCGTGGCGGAGTATATGCCGATCGGGATTGCCAGCCCCCAGGTGACAACCAGCGACAGCAGGGCAATGCCGATGGTGGCGGGCAGGCGCTCGGACAGGATCTGTGACACCGGCTGCTGCCACTGGAAGGAGCGGCCGAAGTCCAGCTTGGTGACAATGTTGGTAATCCAGTAGAAATACTGGATGTGCGCGGGCTGATCCAGCCCGTACTGCCGCGTCAGGTTGATGATGTAGGATTGGTCGACATCCGTGCCCGAGTTTTTCATCTGCACGATGTAGGTACTCAGGTAGTCGCCGGGCGGCAACTGGATGATCACGAAGATTATGATGCTGATAGCGATCAGCAGCGGGATAAACTGCAACAGCCGCCGGATGATGTATCTTGCAAGCACGGCAGGTTCACCTTCACTTTCATGGGATGGAGCACCGCAGGCTGTGCGCGTGGCGGGTGGGCCGCGCGCGACTTGTTACTTGTAGAAGAACTGCTCGCCGGAGAGGTTCCAGCTGACCCCGATGCCGCCGGAGGGCACATTGCCCATGTTGCGGTTGATCACTACGCACTGCTGCATATCGGTCAGCGGCTCAATGGTGAACAGCTTATCGGTCATGACGTCCACAATTTTAGGCAGCACGACATGGATGGCGTCCTTGGGGCTGACCGTCATCAGGGATTGCTTGAGCAGATGGAACTCCTTGGCCCACTCGGGCGGCTCCTCCCCGCCTGTCACATCCGGGTTGGTCAGGCCGCCGGCGTCGAACCACTGCGTCCACAGGGGCGCCAGCGGGCCGAAGCCAGCCTGGTACCACAGCTGTGTGGAGGGCAGCCAGGACACGCGCACGGGGATCTCGTTGGCCTGTTCCTTTTGCTGGCGCATGGACGATTCCAGCGTGGTGACCTCCACCTTCAGGCCCAGTTCGCTCCAGAACTCGACATACAGCTCCGTGACGGTGGTGATGTCCCTGGCGTCCGGGGAGTTGATGATATGGATCGTAAACGGCTTGCCGGAAGGCGTGGTGCGGAAGCCATCCGCCCCCTTCAGCATGCCCATCTCGTCCAGAAGGGCATTGGCGCCGTCGGTATCGCCGATGCAGTTCCAGTGGGGGTTGATGTGCCCAAGGCCTTTGTACACCGACTCCAGGATTTCCTCCGCGTCAATGGACATTTCCAGCGCGCGCAGGAACCGGATGTCGCCGATGGCTTCCTGCCAGGCTTCATCCTTGTAGTTGAAGTTGATCTGGATGTCGGTGGGGTGGTTGTGCAGCTGGGTCAGGTGCGCGATGATGTTGGCCTTCTCCTCGTTTTCCTTGTACAGGGTGACATTGTCGATGGTGGCGGACTCGCGGGCGAAATCCACCTCGCCGGCCACGTACTTGAGCTGCACCATCTCCATGTTCTCCACCAGCGTGGAGGTCAGCTTATCAATATAGGGCAGCTGGTTGCCCGCCGCGTCCACCTTGTGGTAGTACGGGTTGCGCTCATAGGTGGTGATGCCGCCGTCGCTGGATACCATCATCCAGGGGTACAGCACCGGAAAGTTGGCCGTCTCGCCGGCTGCCGCGAAGGTTTTGCTGGCCAGCTGGTCGGTGGGGTCGGTCAGCTCCCAGTTGGTGCAGTCGGCCTGTGAAAACAGCGTCACCCAGGAGGCGTCCAGGCCCAAATCCAGGTTGAGCACGTCGGCATAGGGCTTCATGGCCTCGGTGTAGGCTTCGTAGCTCTCATAGGAATCCTTGTGGAATTTTTCCAGGAAATGTTTGGGTTTGAGCAGCTCGGTATAGCCCTTCCAGCCAGCCACCGACAGATGCACAACAAACCCGCCGTACGGCTCCTTGTAGTTGAGCTTGAACGTCCAGTCGTCCACCACTTCAAAGGTGAACGGATCGCCCGTGGCGACCCCGCCGTCCCGCATGAAGTTGGCGATGACCGGGGTGAGTTCCGCATTGAAGATGACCTTCTCGATGGTAAACTTCACATCCTCCATGGTCACCGGCACGCCGTCGGACCAGCGGAGCCCCTCGCGCAGCTTGAAGGTGAACTCGGTATACGCGTCGTTGACCTCATAGGCTTCGACAATGTTGGGCGTGATGACGTCGCTGTTGCCGGATTGCATGGTCAGAAACCCTTCGTTGTTCATAATGAAAACGTCCGCGTCCCAGTTGACAACGGCGGTGACAAAACGCATCGTGCCGCCATATGTGCCGATCTGGTAGTCCAGATACTCCGGCAATATTTCGTCGGGCAGCTTTGTCACCCGGGGCAGGCGCTCTGCCACAGGGGGGAGTTCGCCGCTTTCAACCTTTGCATCCAGAATGGGAGATTGGCTGTATGTCGTGTCCGCGGCGAGCGCAAAGGGGACGACCGACAGGAGCAGGACTGCAGCCAACAGCAGGGACAGGGTGCCTTTCATCGTGGGTTCCTTCCTTGTGTAGTACTTGTGGTTATAGTTCCGGGGCGCGCGGCGCAGCCGTTGGAGCCGCGCGCCCCGGATGATCGTTGGGGTGGTCTGTTATTTGTAGAAGAACTGCTCGCCCGAGAAGTTCCAGCTGATGCCGGCGCCTCCGGTGGGCACGTTGCCGATGTTGGCGTTGATGATCACGCACTGCTGCACGTTGATCAGCGGCTCGATGATGAACAGCCTGCTGGTCATGACCTCCAGCAGCTTGGGCACCACCACGTTGACGGCGTCCACGGGGCTGACGGTCATCAGCGACTGCTTGAGCAACTGGAACTCCTTGGCCCACTCCGGCGGCTCCTCGCCCGCTTCCACGGTCGGGTCGGTCAGGCCGCCTGCGTTAAACCAGTCGGTCCACAGCGGCGCCATGGGGCCAAAGTCCACATAGTGCCACAGCTGGGTGGAGTGCGTCCATGCGCAGCGGACCGGAATCTCGTTGGCCAGCTGCTTCTGGTCGCGCATGGAGGATTCCAGCGTGGTGATCTCGGTTTTCAGGCCGATCTCGCTCCAGAACTCCACATACAGTTCGGAAACCGAGGTGATGTCCTTGGCGTCCGGGGAGTTGATGATCTGGATGGTCAGGGGCTTGCCGGAAGGCGTGGTGCGGTAGCCGTCCGAACCCTTCTGCATGCCCATCTCGTCCAGCAGCGCGTTGGCGCCGTCAAAGTCGCCCTCGCACTTCCAGTAGGGGTTGATCTCGCCAAAGCCCTTGTACACGGAATCCAGGATTTCCTCCGCGTCAATGGACAGCTCCAGCGCCTGCAGGAACCGCACATCGCTGATGGCTTCCTGCCAGGCTTCATCCTTGTAGTTGAAGTTGATCCACAGGTCGGTGGGGTTGACGTGCATGGCCGTCAGGTAGGTGGTGATGCCGGCCTTGGCTTCGTTTTCCTTGTACAGCGTCACGTTGTCGATGGTGGCGGATTCACGGCCGAAGTCCGCTTCGCCGGCCACGTACTTGAGCTGCACCATTTCCATGTTCTCCACCAATGTGGAGGTGAGCTTGTCAATGTACGGCAGCTGGTTGCCTTCCGCGTCCACCTTGTGGTAGTAGGGGTTGCGCTCCCAGGTGGTGATGCCGCCTTCACTGGACACCATCATCCAGGGGTACAGCACCGGGAAGTTTTCCTTGTGGCCGGCGTCCGCAAACGTCTTGGTGGGCAGCGCGTCGGTCGGGTCGGTCAGCTCCCAGTTGGTGCAGTCCGCCTGCGAGAACAGCGTGATCCAGGAGGCTTCCAGGCTCAGATCCAGGGCGAGCGCGTCGGCATACGGCTGCATGGCCTCGGTGTATGCCTCATACGTCTCATAGGAGTCCTTGTGGAATTTCTCCAGGAAGTGCTTGGGCTTGATCAGCTCGGTATAGCCCTTCCAGCCCGCGATGGACAGGTGCACAACAAAACCACCGTAGGCTTCCTTGAAGCTGAGCTTGAACGTCCAATCGTCAATCACTTCAAAGGTGAAGGGATCGCCCGTGGCTACGCCGCCGTCGCGCATGTAGTTGGCGATGACCGGGGTGATCTCTTCGTTGAATATGACCTTCTCGATGGTAAACTTCACGTCCTCCATGGTCACGGGCACGCCGTCGGACCACTTGAGGCCTTCGCGCAGCTTGAAGGTGAACTCGGTCTGCTCGTCGTTCACTGCATAGGATTCGACAATGTTGGGCGTGATGACATCGGAGTTGGCCGATTCCATCGTCAGCAGCGCTTCATTGTTCATGACGAACACGTCCGCGTCCCAGTTGACGACGGAGGTGATGAAGCGTAGCGTGCCGCCGTATTTGCCGATCTGATACTCCAGAAACTCGGGCAGTATTTCGTCAGGCAGCTTGGTGACCTTGGGCAGGCGTTCCGCCACGGGTGCCAGCTCCCCGCTGGCAACGCGGGCATCCAGGTACGGGGATTGCTTGTACTCCGCCGGCGCCGCGAATGCCAAAGGCATCACGGTCATCATCAGCGCCAGGACAAGCAGCAGCGACAGGATCCGTCTATTCATTTGTGCGTCCCTCCTCCATATATTCGCAACCATGCCAGGTTGCCTTGGAGCCAAACCGGTACCCACCAGGGTTATGAGTTTTATCGGGTTCACTCTACCACAAGATGAATGAATCGCGCAACCCTCAAAAAGGACAGGTTTGCGGTTTTCTTTTTTGCTGTTTGGGCAAGCTCCTTACGATTTCATTGTTGCATCGTGGATGGCATTGAAAAGGCGCATCCTGCCGGGATGCGCCTGAAAAGAGGATGTGGCCGCTGTCTGCGGTTTTGCACCGTCAGTAGTACGGGTCCACCGTGGGCTCCACGGGCACAAAGCCGCGCAGCAGCTTGCCCATCATGTAACCGGTTTTGCCGTCCACCCACACGGTTTTCCACCAGGTGCCGCCGCCGGTGACCACCACATGGGTGCCGTTGGGGTACAGGCCCAGGGAGTCGGACGCCGTGCTGGCGCGGGTGCGCAGGTGCGCGCCCTGGCCGTCCAGGTTTTCAACCACCGTCTGGTAGCCGTCCGGCTCCGGTACGGGCGCCATCGCAGCGGCGGCGTCCGAATAGGCGGGATGCGGCGACAGGCCGGACGCCATCAGGAAGCCGATTTCGCCCCGCTCGGTCAGCACATGGGCAAATTCTTCGGTCAGGCCCAGCACCCGCACCGGCTGCCCGTTCGGCACCGCGCCGATTTTGTTGGACTGATAGTTGGGGGCATCCCGCAGGCTTAAGGACGCGTACTCCGCGCTTGATACCACCGCGGTGGGAATGGCGGCGGCAAATCCTTCTGCGGGCCAGCCCACCGCCAGGTCGCTCTCCTTCATGAAGCCGTCCAGCTGGCCGACCCGTACGCGCACCGCGCCGTTGTCCGGCCCGTTGAGCAGCTGCACCACGGTGCCGTCGTTGTACTTGGCCAACACCTTGGCGTTGCGTCCGGCGCCGGTGCGCAGCAGCGCGCGGGTGCCGGGCGTCCCGCTTTGCACGACCGCCATCATCGGCGCACCCGTCGGGGTCAGCGCCGCGTACGGCACCCAGCCCAGCAACAGATCGCCGGCCGGGCTGTAGGCCATCACCTGCGCCTCATTGCCCTGTGTGGTGATCAGCCCCACCGTCTGGCCGGGCAGCAGCGCCCGCAGTTCCGCCGCGCCGGCGCCGGGCTGCGCGGTCAGCGTGACGCCTTCCGAACCCACGATAAACCAGGACAGGTTCACTTCGGGGGCTTCGGACAGCGTGGCAATGGGCGCGGCCAGCAACGCAAGCACAAGCAGCGCCGACAGCGTTACGTTCAAAAGGTTTACATTCTTACCTGATTTCATCATTTCCTCCTATCGGGGAACCCTCCCCTGCCATCATTATATCCCATCAGGGCGGGCATGCGGTACCGGGCGTGCGTGGCTGCCTGTGCGCAGGAAAACGAACGCACCCATTCTATGGTAAAATACCGCGGAATGATTGCCGGGAGGTTTTTATGCAGGAGAAGGAAAAGTTGTCGGCGCCCTCGTCCGGGATGTTTTTGATGCGGGTCATCCAGGGCGCGCTGATTGGCGGCGGGGCCATCCTGCCGGGCATCAGCGGCGGGGTTTTGAGCGTGGTGTTCGGCATCTACCGCCCGATGATGGAGTTTTTGTCCCACCCGATCCGGGCGCTGAAAAAGAACCTGTGGTTGTTTGTGCCCATCCTGATCGGCGTGGCCATCGGCTTTGTGGGGTTCGCCAAGCTCATCGATCTGCTGTTCGCCACCGATTCGCCGTATCCGATCAGCCTGTTCGTGGGGCTGATCTTCGGCACGGTGCCCATGCTGTGGCGCACCGCGGGCCGCGAGGGCCGCAAGCGCGCGGACTGGCTGACGGTGTATGGCAGCTTCACCGTGCTGCTGGTGCTGCTGTACGCGCTGTCCTCCGGCAGCACGCTAAGCATCGCGCTCACCCTGCCGTTGAGCTTTGTCAGCGGCATCGTGTGGGGATTCAGCCTGGTGGTGCCGGGCCTGAGCAGCTCGTCGATCCTTCTGTTTATGGGTCTGTATGAGCAGATCATGGCGGCGGTGGGCAACCTGGATTTCTCGGTGATCGCGCCGCTGTTGCTGGGCATCGTGGCGGTGGCAGTACTGTTCGCGCGCCTGATTGACATGCTGTTTGAGAAGCATCACGGCATCGCCAGCCACGCCATCGTAGGGCTGGTGATCGCCAGCACGCTGATGATCATCCCGCGCACCTACGAAAGCGCCTGGCAGGCGCTGGCGTGCCTGCTGATCGCCGCGGTGGGCTTTGTCCTTGCTATGTACATGGACAGATGGGGCGAAAAGATCAAGCCGAAGGAAATGTAGAATGAAATGACTGCTGTTTTGACCTTGCAACACACGCTTATTAAGCACATGGCGCTGTGTTTGATTCGCATTGGTGTGCGTGGGATGCGCAACAAGGAATGTTGCTTGGGTTGTTGCTTGATGATTCACAGGCGCTATGGCAGTTGGCGGTATATGACACTGAAATAGGGCAGGCGAACTCCATACTTCCGCTGCATGGACATCGGGGCGAAAGCGGGTTGAGCTATGACGCGCAACTGGCTGCGCTCTATGTACCCAATGGTACCGGCATCATGCGTTTTTTCATGGATGGAGCAAGTCAGCCTGTGTATGGCGTGCCGAGCATGTCGCCCATGGCATCGATTCGTTCGGGGCTTTTTGCCCGGGGTGCGTTTGGGCCAGCTGCGGGTTTGCCAAGCGCTCGAACAACCCACTTGCAGCATCTCGGTTATGGGGCACAGAACACAGTACAACCTGGATTTTATGCAAAAGACCGGAATCGTTGAACTTCTGAAGGCTTAACAGGTTGTTAAGGACAAAAGATACTACGTTGATCTGTCACACAGCGAAGTATTGCGCCAGGGGCTGGATAGGCTTATCACCGCCTTTTCCAACGCTGAACCAACGATAAACGACACATCGTTGCCTGGCCAGTCATTGCCATGGCGTCCTTTTCCCGTGCGCTTGATCCTGAAGCCCTGGCATATGCGTCCAGGCCCCGGCAACCTGGGATGAGATGCTGGACGTAATCCAGAAACTTGAGGAGCTGGACTTCAATGCAAGCGAGACCTTTGTTCCCTTCGGCGCATGGAATTACACGCAGGAGGACATGATGGTCTATCTCCTGCGGCAGTATCTGATCAATGTCTACACAGCCGAAGGAACCATGAGCTTTGACACGCCGGTTTTCCGCCACCTTGCCCAGCGCATTCTGAATGAAGTGCCCAAGGATAACCGCTACCCACGTCAAGACGAGTATGACGGCGTACTGATCTCCGGGCTGAACAGCAGCATCATTCTGGAGGGGGTGCTGCCCCCGATCAAGATTACGCCTGACGCACCTGCAAAAATCTACACCTGGACAAAGGTATTTGTCGTCAACCCATATTCCGGCAACAAGGACGCGGCCATCCAGTACCTGGAGTATCTGGCAACCAAACAGACCGCTGAGGATTCCGCTCTCTACCAAAGCATGAATCAACCCATGCTCAACCCGTTTTTGATGACGCAGTTGGCGTCGGAACAAGCCCGGCTCGCTTCCCTTCTGGCAAGGGAAGTGCCGCAAGAGGAGAAACAAGCGCACGCAGATGAGGTGGCCTTTCTCAAAGAGAACATTCAGCACCTGAATGAGAACCGCTATCTCATTACGCAACGCGGCATCGCTGAATATCAAGGCTATGCGCCATTGCTGGTCGTGCTCGAGGACGCCTTGATCATGTATAACGAGAAGTTGGCGGAGCAAAGCAGTTTGATGATCAACGGCGGCATCACGCTGGATGAGTTCATCAAACAGGCAGATGATTATATTCGCCTTGTTCGGCTGGAAAGAGGAGAGCGCTGACATGGTGCGTTTGAAGCGCAGTCTGTCGTTTTTCCTGACGGTGTTGCTGGTTTTTGGTGGGCTACCGCAAAGCAAAGCACAAGGAGCAAATGTGCCGCAGGTTTGGATCAGCTAAACCCATTGGATGGAGATTGGTGGTTGGCGCTATGCGCTGAAGGGAATGGCGGTTTTTATGCATTGAGCCATCAGGGTACGATGGGGTTTCGTTCGGCACCAATGTAGAAGATCAAACATCCATTCCC
>JAGVSV010000062.1 GCA_019137115.1 Bacillota bacterium | reverse complement strand
CCCGGGGAGCCTGCGTGGGATTCGCCCTGGGGCATGGGCCGGCCAGGCTGGCACATCGAATGCAGCGCGATGAGCATGGCTTACTTAGGCGAAACCTTCGACATTCACTGCGGCGGGATGGACCTGATGTTCCCGCACCACGAGAACGAAATCGCGCAGAGCGAAGGGGGCACCGGCAAGCCGTTCGCGCGGTATTGGATGCACAACGGTTTTCTGAACATCGACAACAGGAAGATGAGCAAATCCCTGGGCAACTTCTTCACCATCAGGGATATCCTAAAGGAATATGACGCCGAGGACATCCGGATGTTCATGCTGTCGGCGCACTACCGAAGCCCGCTGAACTTCAGCAGGGAGATGATGGACCAGGCGCGCGCCTCGCTGCTGCGGCTGTACGCCGCGCGGGACAAGCTAAGCTTTCTGCTGCAGCATGCGCATGACAACGCGCCCAGTGAACAAGAAAAAGCCTTCATCGAAAAGGCGGAGGGCACGGTGCCCAGCTGGTGCGAAGCCATGGACGACGACTTGAACACAGCCGAAGCCATGGGCGTGCTGTTCGACTTAGTGTACGACATCAACACGGAGCTGCAGGGCTCGGTGGCGCGGGAAGCCGTGCTGGCGGCCAGGCAAGCCATGGATACCATCACCGGCGTATTCGGCCTACTGACCAAGAAAACAGGCGAGCTGCCGGAGGACGTGCAGGCTTTGGCGCAGGAGCGGGAGCAGGCCCGGAAGGACAGGGATTGGGCCAGGTCCGACGCGCTGCGCGACAAGCTGACCGCCATGGGCTACACAGTAGAGGACACCAAGTTGGGGCAAAAGGTCGTCAAGACGGTATGATCCGGCGGGCGGTATGGACACTGGCGGCGGCATGCGCCGTGCTGGCGTGCGTGGCGCTGTACGGCGCTGTAAGCAGCCTGTCCGCAGGGCGGGTCACAAAGCTGGTGGCGCTGCAGCCGCCCGGGCAAATGGCACCGACAGCCAAGCCGCTAACCGGCGGCATCAACGTCAACACAGCGTCAGTTCAGGAGCTGATGACGCTGCCGGGCATCGGCCCGGTCACGGCGAAACACATCGTGGAAGCACGCGAGGTATCGCCGTTTTATTATCCGGAAGATCTGAAGGCGGTGCGGGGCATCGGCGACAAGCGTCTGGAGCAGATCAGGCCGTTTATTTTGGTGCCATAGCGCATGAACGTTTAGCATTAGAGCACGCAGGATTTTTGTCTCTGGCAAGGGGCAGAGGCGAGCGCCCGCTGTGCGGGATGAAGCTAACTGTCAGCCCAATGAGCCACGGAGATTTCAAGTGAGCCACGCGAGCGTAGAAATCGACTATGGTGAATTGCGTCTCGTGAATGCAGGCGTAGCAGCGCTACATCAAGTGAACAGCGACACAGCCAGAGGCAAAAAGACAAGTCAGCGACTGCGCCATGATAAGTAATACCAACTCCAAACATGAACGTATCGTCGTGCCGGGTCTTTTGTCTTGCGGCCTCGTCGGCTCCGTCCAGTTTCATTTCACCCGGCGAAGGCGTCCTGCCGCCATAAAGCAACCTTTCGCTCCGCCATCTCATCGACACGCTCGATATAGCCGGACACGTCCTTGACGTTGGCGGCGCGGACAATCAACGCGCGGTCGGGCCACACGCGCTTGCTGATGCCGCCAGCGCCCAGCGCCAACACGCTGACATGGTCCTCCATGGTGTCGACATTGTACAGGCATTCGCTGCCCGGCAGCGCGTAGCCCACGTTTTCCAGGTTGCCGGCCATGTGCTTCTGCCGGTACAGGTAGTAGGGGCGCATGCCCATCCCCCGCGCGGCGTCGAAGCCCAGGTCCGCCATGTGGGACACGGCGGCGCCGTCGGGCAGCGCGTCCTGCCAGCGGTGCATGTCGCTGCTGCGCTTGACGCACAGCGTGTGCACGGTGAGGTTGTCGGGGCGCATGCCGCGCACCCAGGCCAGGGTGTCCGAAAACATGGTGGCGTCTTCGCCGGGCAGGCCGGCGATCATGTCCATGTTGATGCCGTGAAAGCCGGCGGCGCGCGCCAACGCCATGGCTTCCTCGGCGTCCCGCCCAGTGTGGGCGCGGCCGATCAGCGCCAGCGTGGCGTCGTGCATGGTCTGCGGGTTCACCGAGATGCGCCCGACGCCGGCGGCGCGGATGATGCGCAGCTTTTCAGCGTCGATGGTGTCGGGCCGGCCGGCTTCCACGGTGGCCTCCCGGGCGCAGGCAATCAGGCCCCCGGCAGCCGATAGCGCCTCATGCAGCAGCGGCGCCGTCAGCGCCGTCGGCGTGCCGCCGCCCATATAAAAGGCGCGCACCGACAGGCCATGTTCTGCGATCAGCCGCTCCACGGCGGCGATTTCACGCGCCAGCGCGGCGACATAGGGCGCCAGCGCCGCGCCGTCGCCCACCTCGGCGCTGATGAAGCTGCAGTACCGGCACCGCGACACGCAGAAGGGGATCCCGATGTAGACATCCACATCCCGGGGCGCGGGGGCCGGCAGAGCGGCCTGCGCGCGCACAACCTCCTCCAACAGCCGCGTCTTTTCGGCGCTGAGGTCGAACAGCCGGCGCGTTTCCAGGCATGCCGCCTCCAGGGATAGCCCGCGCGCCATGGCCTCATACACCAGCCGCGTGGGGCGGATGCCCGTCAGCGCGCCCCAGGGCGGCGCAATGCCCGTCGCCTGTTTCAGCGCGTAGTACAGCGTCAGCTTGACCTGGCGCTTGTGCAGGCGCTTTTGCTCCAGCGCGCCGGCGCCGACCTCGCCCCTGGTGGTATGGGCGCCAGCCACGCAGCCCGACAGCACAACGCCGCAGACGCGCGCCCCGCCCTCCAGCCGCTCCGTGAAGCGGGCGGTGAGGTCGCTATCGTCCTCCGTCAGGTTGACCCGACCGAAAAACAAAGACGCCACGTCCACCAGCTCCTTGTGGTGGGCGGGCGTATCGGACAGGATGCGCAGGTCCATCAGATGATCATGTTGCTGTCATGGCCCGGGTAGGCGTGGTGGCCTGTGAACGCCATCAGCCGCCGGATAGACTCGCGCATGTCCCGCTCGCTGCCGCCGGGCAGGTCGGTGCGGCCATAGTCGCCGTCAAACAGGGTGTCGCCCGTGAAAATATCGGTGCCCACGGAAAAGCAGACGCTGCCCCGAGTGTGGCCGGGCGTGTGTAGCACCTGCAGCACGATGCCTGCCAGCTTCAGCACCTGGCCTTCCGCCAGCGGCAGCGTGGCGACGTCGCGCTTCGTGCGGTCGCCCGCGTAGGCCGCCATGCTCAGCTGGGGGTTGGTCAGCATGGGCGCGTCGTGGGGGTGGATGTATACCGGCACGCCGGGAAAGGCGCCGAGCGCGCCGGTGTGGTCGTAGTGCCCGTGCGTCAGCAGCACGGCAGCCGCCTTTTTGCCGCCCAGACGCGCTAAAATCCTTTCAGGCTCGGCGCCCGGGTCGATGACGACGGCGTCGTCCCGCTCCGGTAGAGACAAAATGTAGCAGTTGGTTTGAAGCGCGCCCACGGGCACGATGTCGATGTTCATCATCATTCCTCTTCTAAAATGTTTTTCGGCTGTCCAGCAGGATGGTGACGGGGCCGTCGTTGACCAGCCTGACCTGCATGTGCGCGCGGAAGATGCCCCGGGCCACGTACAGCCCGTTCATCTCCAGCCCGGCGCAGCAGGCCTCATAGAGCGCGTTGGCGCGCTCGGGCTCCTCGGCGCGGGTGAAGCCGGGGCGGTTCTGCCCGCGGGCGTCGCCCAACAGCGTAAACTGGCTGACCGCCAGCACCGAGCCCGCCACGTCGATGACCGAGCGGTTCATCTTGCCCTGGTCATCCTCGAAGATGCGCAGCTTGGCGATTTTGTCGGCCATGTACCGCGCGTCCTTCTCGGTATCGCCCTGTTCGACGCCGATCAGAGCGACAAGCCCATGGGCAATGGTGCCGACGGTTTGACCGCCCGAGGACACCTCGGCTTCCAACACGCGCTGCACGACACATCTCATAAAATGATCCTTTCTCAGCTGACGCTGCGGTACGCCTCCAGCACGTCGGAGCGCTTCTGGAGGTTGGCGACGGTTTTGCGCAGCTGGTCCTTGCTGTTGACCTGGATCACCATGTGGATGCTGCAGGTGCCGTTTCGGTTCACCTTGCCGGACACCGCCGTCACCGGCGTGCCCATGTCGGTGACAAACACCGTGATTTCGCCCAGCAGGCCGGGACGGTCGTATGCTACGACGCGGATGCTGGCATTGAAGGCGCCAGCTTCCTCCTGTGCCCAGCTGACGCCCACCAGGCGCTCTTTTTCGGCGTTGACAGCATTGAGACAGTCGGATTTGTGCACCGTGACGCCTCGCCCGCGCGTGATGAAGCCAACGATTTCGTCGCCGGGCACCGGGTTGCAGCAGTGGCCGAAGCGCACCAGCATGCCCGCGTCGCCGTCCACATAGATGCCCTTGGTGGGCTTGCCCTGGCGCAGGATGGTTTGGGGTTCGGGCAGCGTCGGCGCCTTTTGCTGCACAGCGCTTTTTTCGGTCCTGTTGTGCTCCTCCAACAGCTTGCTGATCACATAGGCCGAGGTCAGCCCGCCGTAGCCCACGGCGCCATATATGGCTTCCAAATCCGGGAAGGTGTAACGCTTTAAGATGGTCTCGATATACTCGGGCTTGGTCAGGTCGCCCAGCTTGACGCCGCGGCGCTTGGCCTCGTTTTCCAGAATGTCGCGGCCTTTCTGCACGTTCTCGCCGTGCAGCTCCCGCCTGAAGAACTGGCGGATCTTGGCCCTGGCCTGCTGGGTTTTGACGACGTTCAGCCAGTCCATGCTGGGGCCCTTGGAGGACGACGAAGTCATGATCTCCACCCGGTCGCCGGTGACCAATTCGGTGTCCAGCGGCACGAGCTTGCCGTTCACCTTGGCGCCGATGCAGGCGTTGCCCACCTGGGAGTGGATGCGGTAGGCAAAGTCCAGCGGCGTGGCGCCGCGCTGCATGTTGATGATGTCCCCCTTGGGGGTGAAGATGAACACTTCCTCGCTGAACAGGTCGGTTTTCAGGCCGTCCATGAACTCCTTGCTGTCCCGCGTTTCAGACTGCCAGTCGAGGATCTGCCGCAGCCAGTAGAGCTTCTTGTCCAGCTCGCCGCTGTTGCCGCCTTCCTTGTATTTCCAGTGCGCGGCGATGCCGTATTCGGCCACGCGGTGCATCTCATACGTTCTGATCTGCACTTCAAACGGGGTGGGAATGGAGCGGCCACCGATCAGCGTGGTGTGGATGGACTGGTACATGTTGTTCTTGGGCATGGAGATATAGTCCTTAAAGCGGCCGGGCACCTGGTTCCACAGGGTATGCACGGCGCCCAGCACAGTGTAGCATTCGGGCACGGAGTCCACCAGCACGCGGACGGCGATGAGGTCGTAGATCTCCTCAAAATGGATGTTCTGGATCACCATTTTGCGGTAGATGCTGTACAGGTGTTTGGGCCGGCCCTCGATGCTGAAGTTTTTGACGCCCATCTCCTCCAGCTTGCCGGATAGGGTGCCGATGACGGTGGCGATCTGCGCCTCCCGCTCCACGCGCTTCATACCCACCTTGCGGGCGATCTCGTGGTATATCTCCGGGTCGATATAGCGCAGAGCCAGGTCCTCGATTTCCTGCTTGATGGTGTATACGCCCAGCCTGTGGGCGATGGGGGCGTAGATATCAAGCGTTTCGCGGGCAATGGCCACCTGCCGGTCCCGCGGCTTGAAGGACAGCGTGCGCATGTTGTGCAGCCGGTCGGCTAACTTAATCAGCACGACGCGGATGTCCTTGCCCATGGCCAGGATCATCTTGCGCAGCGACTCGGCCTGCTGCTCCTCCCGGTCGGAGAAGTCCAGCCGGCCTAACTTGGTCACGCCGTCCACCATCTGCGCGATGTCGTCGCCAAACTCCCTGTTGATCACTTCGATGGTGATGCCCTCGCCGTCCTCGACGGTGTCATGCAGCAGCCCGGCGGCGATGGTGCGCGCGTCCAGCATCAGCTCGGTCAGGATGCTGGCGACGTGCGCCGGGTGCGAAAAATAGGGCTCGCCGCTGCTGCGCACCTGCCCCTCATGAACTTCCCGGGCAAAATGGTACGCTTTTTCCACCAGATGGGCATCGTCCGCCGGGTGGTATTTGGCCAGGCGGGCGACCATCTCCTCCAGTTCAAGGCATTCAAAAGCTGTTTGTGGCATAATCCCTCTGTCAGCGGTTCAGCAGGCGGAACAGCCTGCTCTCCAAGGGGTCGCATTTGCGCAGGTCCATCAGCCGGGCGGTGTACGGGTCGTCGTCTGTGAGTTGAATCAGCCGCAGTTCCTCTAACACCCAGGCGGCTGCCAGCGCCTTGGCCCACCCCCACCCCAGCGAAAAGAGGCCGCCGGGCTGGCTTCGGATGGCGACGTAGGCCGCGCGCAGCTCGTCCGTGGTGAGGCAAATGCCGGCATGGAGCGCTTGCAGCGCCGCGGTTTGCAGCCGGGCACATACGCGCGCCCCGGGGAACAGGCCGGCGGCCAGCGCCAGCTCGGCCTCGTGGAGAACGCCGTCGCAGAACACCACCGTGGTGTACGGCCCCGAGACATGCTGTAAAGGCGCGCGGTACAGCACGGCGCTGTGGGCCTTGCGGTCGCGCAGGCGGGCGGTTTGCTTGTGCAGGGCGGGGTAGGCTTCGTGCAGGCGCTGCGCGGTATCGTGCGCCCGGCACAACAGCAGCACGCCCTGGGGCGCCGGCGGCGCAGGCTCGTCCATGCTGCGTTCGGACAGCCCGCCTGCTGTCCTATACGACGCGCAGGCTTTCAAATCCTGCAACAGGGCCAGGGCTTCCCCCTCGGCATCGGCGCGGAACGCCAGGCGGCCCGCGCCCACCGCCCGGACGACGCACTGGGCCGTCACCTCGCCGCGAAACGCGTTGACTTGGGGCTGAAACACCATCCGGATTTCGGGCGGCAGCGCCTCGGCCAGCGAGCCTTCGCCGAAGAAGATGGCGTCGCGCTCCGATTCCCCCGCGGCGACGCGCATTTTCAAATGCCTGCCTTCGCCCACCGCCCGGGCGCTGCGCACATCGACCTGCTCCGCCAAAAACTGCGGGGCTGGGTTGCCCACCCCGAAGGGCGCCAGCCGCTCAAGCTGCTCGGCCATGGGCACCGTGACGTCATCCAGCCCGATCACATCGTCGTAGTACACGCGGCCGGTCAGCGGCCCGTCCCCAGCCTGTTGACGAACAGCCTCGTCAAACAGCCGGCTGAACGCCGGCACATCGGCGGTTTTCAGCGTCAGCCCGGCCGCCTGCCGGTGCCCGCCGAACCGGACCAGCACCTCCGCGCAGCTTTCCAGCGCCCGGTACAGGTCGATGCCGTCAACGGACCGCGCGCTGCCCACGCACAGGTCGCCTTCCTCCGCCAGCACCACGGCAGGGTAGGCGTATGCCTCCGCTAGCTTGCCCGCCACCAGGCCCACGATGCCGCTGTTCCACCCCTGCCCCTTCAGCACGATGACGCGGCGGTGCAGCAAATCCTCCTCATCTAACAGGCGTTCGGCTTCCCGGAGCAGCGCGTCCTGCTGGCAGCGCCGCTCGCTGTTCAGGGCGTTGAGCCTTTCAGCCAGGTCGCGCGCCTCGTGGGGGTTGTCGGTTTCCAGCAGCCGCAATGCGTCCCGGGCGGTGTCCACCCGCCCGCCGGCATTCAACCTGGGCGCCAGGCCGAACGCCACCCGGTCGCCGGATACGGGGGCGCCCGGTTCCATGCCCACCACCGCCATCAGCGCCTTCAGCCCCGGCCGCCCGGTTTGAGCCAGCGCCTTGAGGCCATGCGCCGCCAGGACGCGGTTTTCCCCCGTTAGGGGCACCATGTCGGCGATGGTAGCCAGGGCTGCCAGGTCCAGGTATTTGCCGGCGTGCCCGGCGCCCTTGAGGGCCTGGCACAGCTTCCACGCCACGCCCGCGCCGCACAGGTGCGGGAAGGGATAGCCGCCCAGCAGGGGGTTGACCACGGCGTCGGCTGGGGGCAGCGCGTCCGGCGGCGTGTGGTGGTCGGTGACGATGACGCGCATGCCCAGCGCCTTAGCAGCCTTCACCTCGTCAACGCTGGTGATCCCGCAGTCCACCGTGACCATCAGGTCAGCCTGAGGCGCCAGCGCACGGACCGCCTCCATGTTGAGCCCGTAGCCCTCGCTGTGCCGGTCGGGGATGTACACGATGGTTTTGATGCCCAGGGAGCGCAGCGTTTCGCTGACCATGACCGACGCACACAGGCCGTCCACGTCATAGTCGCCATACACCACAGCCCGCCCCGACGCACCGGCGACATCTAAAATCAGCGACTTGGCGGCTTCCATGCCGGACAGCAGCATCGGGTCGTGCAGATCGTCCAGGCTGGGCGACAGAAACGCCGCGGCTGCCTCCGGCGTGGTGACGCCCCGCGTCCACAGCAGCGAGGCCAGCCAGGGGGGATACCCCGAGATGGCACGATCCTCACCCCGCCGAACGAACTGCTGCATGCTACGCTCGGTGCGAAACTTGTGTTTCGCACCGGGTTGCAGTTTTCGCTGTGCCTTCGGCACGGCCGCGAAAACTAAGAGGTAAGCATTCCATTCGCACGGGGCAAGCTCCTACTCATGGAATGCCCGCGTTCCCGCCGTACATGCCGCCGGGAACGATTGCAGTCGGAAAGGTGTTCCCCTCCGAACCTCCCCCTCGTGTCCTATCGCATTTTCCACTTCGTAAACGATTGTTCTGCCTCCTTTATAATACGGCGCTCTCCACAGGAAGAGCGCCGTTGCATCTGTTACCTTCTGCTTTTGCCGGTTCGCTGCCAGGGCGCCACAGCCGCCCAGACATAGGGCGTGATGCGGCGGGAGGAATACAGCGACGCGCCCAGCCCCGCCAGCAGCGGGACCAGGCCGGCGATCAGGCGCAGGTTGCCGCTGACAGCCGCCGCGAGGAGGATCACCAGCGCCGCGGCAACCGCCATCAGCATGGGATTCGTCTGCTGCGCCACGGCATTGGTGGCGGCCAGATCGTAGTCCCTGTCCCGGATGGGGGTGGAGCGCATGGTTTTACGCGCCATGCGCAGCACGGGCAGGGTCTGACAGTATGTGAAGGCGATGGTCATCATCGCGGCCAGGGGCAATGTGGCAGGCTGAGGCAGCAGCATGGCCACCAGCGCCGTGACAGCCAGCGCAGCCAGGTAGTCGTGCGCCGTGGCCACCATCAGCGCGATGCCCACGGGCACGCTGTAGCGGACCATGCCGAACACCAGCGAAAAGATCACCGCAGCCAACATGCACAGCGCCATCTGAACAAAGTCAATGCCAGCCCCGTCGCTGGCCCGGAAGCGCATGCCGATGCCGGCAGCCCATGCCGCCAAACCCACCAGCACCACCGCCAGGGAGAGGATCAGGGCGCTCTGCGCCGATTTTTTCAGTTTCATCATCAATTCGTCTCCTTCCCGCCCGCCCGGTAATAAAGGGATGTTTTCTCGCCCAACAGCGTGATCACACAGGACAACAGCCCCTTCAGCGCGATGTGGATCAGCGCCAGGTTGATCAGCAAGCCGACGGCCAGCAGGCGCATGAACAGGCCGATGGCACCGGTGTCCATGATCATCACGATGATCGTGACCAGCAGCAGGCTGACCAGCACATCCAGCGACACATGCCCCGCGTCGGCATAGGATTCACGCAACGCCTGCCGGATGGACCGGCCGCGCGCCAGGTCGCCCCGCATGCCCCTGAAGATGAACATCACGCTGTACAGCGCCAGCAGGAACGACGCGTAGATGCCCATCAGCGTGGGCGCCGTGAACCTGGCGCCCATCAGCGCGGCAGTGAAGTAGCCGGCCGCCAGCTGGACGCCCAGCACCCACGCCGCCACCAGGCCGCTGAGGCGGTTTTCATACACCAGGTAGAGGAAGATGATCAGCACCGCGGCTGCCAGGGCGATGATCAATGTGCGCTGCACGTTGTTGCCGAAGGCGGGCGGCCCATCCTGCGCAGCCTCTTCGGTCAGCGCGGCCGGCAGCGGGCCTGATTTGATGATGGCGGCTAAGTTCCTGGCCTCCACCTCGGAGAAGCCGGGGATGGACGCCATGCCCTCGGTCAACGCCTCGGTGATGCGCGGGCTTTTCACAACCTGGCCGTCCACCATGATGCTGATGCTTTGGTTGATGAGGGCGGCCGACTGCTCAGCGAAGATATCCCTGCCCTCGTTGTCCAGCCGGAAGGACAGCGCGTACACGCCTTTGTCCACGGTTTCCCTGTAATCGGTTTCGACGATATGGTCGCCCGTGAGGAACGGTTCGTTCGAGGGGTCGGCAAACGCCACCTCGCCCCGGGCGCTGAACAAGGCTGCCGTCTGCGCGCCGGCCTCGGCCAGCGGCACGGTGACTTTGAGCTTGCCCTCCTCCGCCACCACCGAGGCGCCGTACCACCCCATGGCGCTCATGCGCAGAGAGAGGATTCTGGTGATTTCATCGATATCGACCGCCGCGTCATTGTCCGCAGTATTGTCCGCCGCGTCCTTGGCTTCGGTATCGTCCGCCACATCATTGTCCGCAGTATCGATCGCCGCGTTATTTTCTGCGGTATTATCCGCAGCATCCGCAGCGTCCTTGGCCTCCTCCAGCCGGATGGCGAAGGTGTATTCCCTGGTCGCCCCCAAGTCGGCGCTGGGTTTCAGCGCCTGGCGCCACAGCGTCGTTTCGCCGGGGACGGGCAGCCAGGGCAGCAGCTTGTACAAGCCGTCCGCGTCCATGTTGCGGCCCGTAAAGCCCAGCACAATGAACACGGCTGTGAGGATCAGCGCAACAGCTAGCGTGACAGCCGCAACGGCTTTGTCGCTGACCTTGAATTTTTTAGCATTTGATGGTCTGGCCATTCAATGATCTCCCTTTAACATGTATTCATACCCGAACCGCACCGAAGGGCCGCTACCCTGCGGTGTCAGACAGGGAAAACGCGCCGTACGCGGCCAGGCGGTATGGCCGGCTGCCCAGCGGGATGCCGTTGGCGTCGGCCTGGACGAGCCGGGGCGCCAGCAATTTAACAGCCGGCGCAGGCGCCCGGCGCACCGGCAGCGGGGCCGTTGGCCCGGGCCGGCTCTGCAGCGCCGCCTGCGGCGCCGGCATCAGCGCATCGCAGCGTGTTTCGACAATAGGCAGCGGTTCCACGCCGTCCGTCACCATCAGGCTCATCGCCCAGCACAGCGCGAGCGCAAGCAGCGACAGAAAAAACAATCGCCTGAGCATCGCGCACACCTCCCCTACTCAATGTATCGATTATACCGGAAGGCTGACAGGTTGTAAATGATTAACGATCCCTCGCCGCCACGACCCAGCGCCCTGTCACCTGACCGCCCTCAGCTATTAGAACATACGGGTACAGCGCTGTCGTCGGGCAGATGTGGGTGGGGATCACGTGCAGCGCGCTGCCCACCGCGGGCGGCGCGGCATCCTGCCCTTGGGGCATCTTCCAAACCCAGTGCTCCTCGCTTTGAAACAGCGACTCCGCCTCCGGCAGGTCCAGCAGCAGGCCCCGCGCGCCCTTGGGGTCGGCCGAGATGGCCTTATAGCCTAAGTCCAGCGTGAACCGATCCGGTGCCGGGTGGCTGATGACCCGGGTGAGGATAGCGGCGCCCGGCACAAAGGGCAGGTCGGGGCATTTGTTCAGGTAGCCCCAGTCCCATACGAACACGGTGCCGGGCGACAGGTAGACGTCCTCCTCTCCCGCGTGGCAGGGAAAGGACGGCGAGCCGCCCAGGATGATGATAGGCGCCTCGATGCCGTCTGCCGACAGCGCTGCCCGGATGCCCCGCACAGCCTGGGCAGCCGGCGCCGCCGCGGCGCGGCGCTCCGCCAGGTCGCGCTGGCCGATGTGTCCGTCGTAGCAGTGCATGCCCTGAAACCGGAGCCAGGCGCTGCCCCGGCGGGCGCGGCAGAACGCCGCCACCTCGTCCAGCGGCAGGCCGGTGCGGTGCATGCCCATGTCGACATCAGCCAGCCAGTCCACAGCAATACCCCGGGCGGCGCAGGCTGCCTCCAGCATGGAAAACCCCGCTGGACTGTCGACGATGGCATAAAAACGCGTCGCCGGGCAGGCTGCCGCCACGCCCAAAAACTTTTCGATGTTGGGCCCAACCAGCGGGTAAGCCATCAGGGCGTGGCTTGCGCCGCAGCATGCAGCCAGCGCCAGCTCCGCCACGGTAGCGCATTTGAAGCGGTCGATGCCCATCTCCCGCTGCATATTGATCATCTCGGCCATCTTGTGCGTTTTGATATGCGGCCACAGCCGCCCAACGTCGCCGGCCATGTCGATGGCCTTGCGGGTGTTTTCCCGGATGATGGCAGGGTAGTAGATCAGCTGCGGCGAAGCGATGTCCGCCTCGTTTTGCAGCCTGTAATCGTGCGCCTGCAAAGCCTCACGTCCTTTCCTGTCGGTTATACCGGCGCCGCAACAGCCTGCCCGCGCCTTGCGCCAGCAGCGCATCATCCCGCACCGCCGGCACGCCGTTGACAAACGCCCATTGCAGCCCGGTAGCCGGCTTGGCGGAATCGCCGAAAACGGCGTTGTCGCGGAATTGCTCCGGATCGAACACCAGCACGTCGGCAAAAAAGCCTTCCTTCAGCTCGCCGCGGCCCGCAAGGCCCATGCGCCGGGCGGGCATGGCCGTCATTTTGTGGATGGCTTGCTGCATGGAAAGCACGCCGCGCTCCCGCACGTATTCGCGGAGGATGCGGGGCTGCGCGCCGAACATGCGCGGGTGCGGCGTGTCGGTCTGCGCGTAGATGGCATCGGACACCACCATGGCATAGGGCAGCCCCGCCACGGTGTCGACATCGTCCTGACACATGCTCATGTTGATGATGGCCGTGGCGCCCGCTTCGTCATGCATCAGGTGCGCGGCCAGCGCCGCGGCGTCCGGAAAGCCGAAGCGCGATGCAGCGTCTGCCACCGTCATGCCCAGGTACCGCCGGTTGTGGGCGTGCCTGACGCTGCTGATGATGATGCGCTCCCAGCCCAGCGTCAGGGCGAAGTTGTCCCAGTCCGGATAGAAGCGGCTGATGCTGTCGCGGAAAGCGGCAACGCCGCGCTCCGTGCCCAGCCGCCGGAGCGCGCCCACCAGGTCGCCGGCGATATAGTCCGGCGGCAGCATGGTGGTCAGCGCCGTCGAGCCGCCTGTATAAGGGTAGAAATCGCAGGTAAGGTCCAGCCCGGCACTGCGCGCGGCGTTTATCACATCGATGGCTCTGTGGATTTCCCGCCGCCAGTTATCCACGCCGCAGGATTTGAAGTGGCTGATGTGCAGCGCGCAGCCCGTCAGCCGGGCGATGTCCACCGCCTCTTTTACACTATCCACCAGGCTGTCGCCCTCGCCGCGGATATGGACCGCACACACCCCGCCCCTTTCGCCCAGCGGGCGCAGCAGGCGCGCGAACTCCTCCCTGCCGGCATAGCACTCCGGCACGTACATGATGCCCAGCGATACGCCGCAGGCGCCGGCATCCAGCGCCTCCTCAATCATGGCCTGAGCGCGCGCCATCTCCTCAGCCGTCCAGCGGCCGGCCGCAAACCCCTTCACGGCGATGCGCACCGACCCGGTGCCCACCATGGCCGCTAAGTTCAGGGGCTTTGCCGCCCTATCCAGCGCGCGCAAATAGCCGGGAAAACCGGCGGGCACAGCCTCGGGCAACAACCCCAGAATAGGCTCTAAGTGCGCGCGCAGCTGATCCGTCAGGGCGACCATGGGCGCCAGCGAAAAGCCGCAGTTGCCCGCCACCGCCGTCGTGATGCCCTGACGCAGCTCGGCCTCGCCCCGCCAGTCGGTGAAAGGCCTGGCGTCTAAGTGGCGGTGGATGTCCACAAACCCTGGGCACACCACGCAGCCCCGGGCATCCACTTCATGGGCGGCCGGCTCGCTGATGCCGGGGGCGACTTTCACGATGCGGTCGCCCCGGATCAGCACGTCGCAGGCCCGGGGCGCGCCGGGCGACCCGTCGTACACCAGGCCGCCCCTGATCAATACCGGCTTGCCGTCAATCAACGGAGAAAATGGCTTCTATCTCGACGGGCAGGTTGCCGGGCAGCACGTTGACGCCGATGGCCGAGCGCGCCGGCAGGCCCTCCTCCCCGCCGAACAGGTCGTACAGCAGCCCGCTGGCGCCGTTCGCTACATCGGACTGGCGGAAGAAATCGTTATCGCTGGATACAAACACCAGGATTTTCACCGGGCGCACGCGGTTGAGATCGCCCACCGCGCGCTGCAGCACCGCCAGCACGTTGAGCATGCTCCGGCGCGCCAGCGCCTGCCCTTCCTCCAGCGTAAAGTCGCTGCCGATGCGGCCGGCCGCGATGTCGTCCCCGATGTTGCAGCCGCAGCCCGATATATAAGCCATGCCGCCCGCCATGTTGCACGGGCTGTACATGCCACCCTTGGCGGGCGGCTCGGGCAGCGTGATGCCCAGCGCTTTCATGTTGTCGTACACGTTCATTTCAGTTCACCGCCTTGTATTTTTGTTACACCCAGCATGCTGAGGTGTTTTCCGATGTGTTGTTCCAGCGCCGCGGCGTACGCGTCGGCGTGGGTGTCCCAGAAGCTGTACAGCGCGCCGTGAAGCCCCGGGTCGGACAGGATCAGGCCGTAGGTGATGTGGATCAGCTGCCGGGGGTCCTCCATGTCGAACAGGGCGGGCAGCTCATGGTCCTTCAGGCCGGCCGGATCGGGCACCTGCGCCATGTCCAGCTTGACATGGTAGTATTTGCGCGCTTCTTCCACATGCTGCGCGGCGAACGCGTGTGCCCTGCGGTAGAGCGCAGGATCGTGCTCCGCCACGATGCGCATGGCTTCCAGCCAGTTGGTGCCGGCTGTTTTTATATGAAACCTGCCCTGCGTATGCTTGCCGATCAGCGGGAACACGCTGAACTTGTCCGACCCGGAATGGATGCTCAGCTTGTAGCCGAAGTGCCGCGCGATGGCGGCGTGGGTGATGATCTCGCGCTCGAACTGCGCCTTGTCGCCGATGTAGTCGATGCCCTTCTGGAACTCGCCGCAGAAGCGCGGCGCCATGGTGGCCAGCCTGACCCCGCGCCGCTGCAGCTCGGCGGCGACAAAGAAGTGCTGCGCCGGCGTGGTGGGCAGCTCGGTTTCGTCGATGGACATTTCAAAATCGGCCCTGGCGCAGCCGTCGGCAAAAAACTCGTCCCACACCGAAGCCGCAAACTCAACCGCCTCGCCGTATATGTTATATGCAGCAGCCAACTCTGCCCGGCTGAGCGCGATGGATTGACCGCCGTCCAGGTCGATGGCCTTGCCCAGGTACAGATTGGCCAGCTCATCCGGCAGCCTGTCCTCCCCATCGTCCTTGCGGATGTGGTCGGAGCAGTCCAGCGTGACCATGGTGAACCCCAGGGCCAGCAAGTCGGCGATGTCCTTTTTTTGCTTCAGGTGGTCGCCGTCGGCGCCAAACCCGCCGGTGTAGCCTTCGCGGAACGCCATGAAGGTGACGCAGTCCAAAATGTCCTCCCAGGAGCGGCCCGTCAGCGTCAGCTCGCGCACGGACTGCTGCACCAGCACGGGCACCGCGTCATACGCGTTGAACACACGGATGTGCCCGGGCGCCGCGATGCCCAGCCGGTCGCCCACGCCGAAGGTGCAGTCGCGCCCCAGCACGGGCGACGGCGCCGTAAAGGGAAAGCGCTCCCGCAGCCAGCAGGCGGCCTCATGGTCCAGCGCGTGCGGCTTGCCGTCCCTCACCAGCACATCCCTGCCGCTCTGGTCCCTGGCCATAAAAACAT
>JAGVSV010000047.1 GCA_019137115.1 Bacillota bacterium | reverse complement strand
CCCAGCCCGGTAACCCAAGCGGTAGCGCGCGGCATCGCCGGGGCGGTCACGCTGACCGACCTGTGCGACCCAGCCCGGTGCCCAGATAATAGTGGCACGGAGAGCGCTGGGGCGGCCACGCTGACCGCGCTGTGCGTCCTCAACCCGGTGCCCAAGCGGTTGCAGCGAGGGGTACCGGAGCGGAGCGGTCACATTGACCCCACTGTATGGCCCCAATCCGTGCCCACACAGTAACGGCGCGGCACATCGGGTGGACGCTTACCCAAATGGACATACCCCCAATGACCTGCCGCGAGAGGAGAGAACATGTCCACACCCAATGATCGGAAGACCCCGCGGATCAGCCCCGAGCGCAAGGCGATCTACTATGTGGGGCTTGGCCTGATGGTGCTGGGCGGCGTGCTGTGCGCGATCGGGTTTGTCCGCTTCGCGTCCGGCGGCCCGGAGATGCTCATGCCCGGCTTCTTGCCCAGCGGCATGCCCGACGGATTCGGGATGTTCCTGGCCGGCATGCTGCTGCTGGTATTAGGCGGCATTGTAAGCCGCATCGGCGCCCGCGGCGCCGCCGGTTCCGGCCTGCTGCTGGACCCGGACAAGGCGCGCGACGACCTGCACCCCTACACCCACATGGCCGGCGGCATGGTCAAGGATGCCGTCGACGCGTTCCGGGAGGACCAGCCCCCAGCGCCACAGGAAGTCATCAAAGTGCGCTGCCCCCACTGCAAGGCCCTGAACGACGAAAATGACAAGTTCTGCGGGCAGTGTGGGAAGGAACTGTAACAGAGCGGTGATCATGCGGTGCGCCGTATGATGTGCCAGACCGCAACCCCTTCGGCTATCGGTCGAAGGGATTGCGGTATTTTTGACGATGCATGTACTTTGCATCCCATGCGCGGCATGTCCGCACGGCTATTCCCCCAGGTACACTCATAGGGTGCCTCCTTTTTGGATTGCCAGCCCGGTAAACAAATGATAGGATGGCGCGGTTGCCGCTTTGGGCGGGGGAAGGACGTACACATGCGAATGTTTGAGCAGGGGAAGCCGTTTTACAAGGGCAACCTGCATATGCACACCACCAACACCGACGGCCGGCTGTCGCTGGAGGACGCGATCGCGCGCTACCACGATGCCGGGTATGATTTTATCTGCGTCACCGACCACTGGAAGCGCACGGTGGGCGCGGAGGTGCACGGCGGCATGCTGGTGCTGCCGGGCATTGAGGTGGACTATTTTATGGCCAGCCAGGTGCTCCACATTACCGGCATTAACGTGGACGAAACCATCGTGGACACGATCGACCGCAAATGGGGCCCGCAGCGGGGCATTGACGCCATCCGCGCGGCTGGCGGCCTGGCCGTGCTGGCGCACCCGATGTGGTCATTAAACACCACGGAAACCATCTGCTCGCTCAAGCGGCTGACGGCTGCCGAAATCTACAACAGCACTTCCCGCCCGCCGTGGAACGGCGACCGCGCGGACGCCACGGGCGTGCTGGACATGGCCGCCGCCAACGGCTGCGTGCTCAACACGATTGCGGTGGACGACGCCCACTACTACAACGGCGATGAATGCTATTCCTTTATCCGTTTGCAGGCGGACACGCTGACGCCGGAATCGGTGTCCGAGGCGCTGGAAAAAGGCGCGTTTTATGCCACGCAGGGCCCGGAAATCCACCAGGTGACGCTGGAGGGCGACACTGTGTCCGTGGATTGCTCGCCCGCCGCGCGCATCCTGTTTCACTCCAACCGCCCGTATGCCAAGGATCGCTGCGCGATGGGCCCCGGCGTCACGCACGCCGAATACCAGATCCGCCGCGACTGGTGCGAAAGCTTCGTGCGCGTGATCGTGGAAGACGAGCAGGGCCGCCGCGCGTGGGCGAACCCGGTGGTTGTGCCGTACTGAGCACAGACGGATAACCACAAAACGGATGACTCTGAACCCCATAGCAAACGCCCGCCGGTGATGGCGGGCGTTCACTATGGTCGGTTATGTACCGCTTAATCGATATAGATTGCGAAAAGGCTGCGTTGTGACTGGCTGTGAGATACGCTTACTTATCGTACCCCTGCGCAACGCGCCAGGCGTCCAGCTGCTTCTGCATTTCTGCAATGGCGGTGTCCACACCGGCGGACTGCAGGCCGTCGATGAACTTGGGCAGCTCGGTGTCGGGGTTGGCCAGGCCCTTGGTTAGCGGCTCCAGGTACTCGGCCACGACCTGGCGGATGGCGGCCAGCTCGATCATGATGGGCTCCTCATCCAGCGCAAAGCCCAGGTTGTCCGCCGGCACCAGTTCCTTGGCGAACGCGTTGTAGCGGTCGACCATGTCGATGGGCAGGGAGATATCAGGCTCCGCCGTCAGGAAGCCGGGCAGCGCCCAGGTGGTCATCGCATAGGTTTTCGGGTCGGTCATTTCGATCTGGCCGTCGGCGTTGCGGTTCCAGTTGACGCCCTCGATGCCGTAGAACACCAGGTTGGCAAAATCCCGGTCTTCGATCAGCGCATTGAGGAACATCATCGCGCGGGCGGGATCGTCCGAGGTGTCGGAGATGGCGTTCATGGAGCCATAGATCTTGTCGGTGGTCTGGAACGCATAGCTGATGAAGTAGGGCTCAAAGTCCGCCCCGTAGGTCACTTCATAGCCGCTTAACCGCTTGGCCATGGAGTCCTGCACGGACACGACCGGGTCATGCTGGTCGAGCTTGGCGATGGTTTCAGGATCCAGCGGCAGCGCGCCGGCCTGGGCCAGCTTGTACGCGTCGCGGACGTAGCCTTCAAATTCCGGGGTGGCAAACTGGTTGAACACCTGGTTGCGCTCATAGCCCGTGAAGGTATCATCGCCCAGGATGACAACGCCGGGGTCATTGGAGTTACCGGTCATCGCCTCGTTGGGGAACAGCGCCGTAAACGGCTGGGAGCCCATGCTGGTGATGAAGCCATTGGTGTCGGCACCGGCCTTTTTCATTTCCAGCACGTAGTTGATAAATGCGTTCCAGCGATCCATCTTGCTCATGTCCGCGGTGATCCAGTCGGTGTCCACACCGGCTTTCTTGGCCGCGTCCATGTTGATGATGAAATAGTAGTGCGAGCAGGAATATTTGTGCACCGGCACCGCGTAGATCTCGCCGTTGATGGTTACTGAATCCCACAGGTTCTGGGGATAGGTTTCCATCAGCGCCGGGCCGTACTCCTTGAGCAGCTCCCTGAGCGGGTAGAACGCTTCCTGCGATACATAGCTGGCGTACTGGCCGCTGACAAAGCAGATGTCAAACTTCTCGCGCGCGCTGATGAGCAGCTGCAGCTTTTGCAGGTGGTCGCTGTTGGTGTTGACGTACATCTTGAGCGTGGCGTTGAATTTCTTCGTCAGATACTCGTTGATTTTATCGATCACCGCTTGCTGGCCTTCGCGTTCGGTGCCCAGGGTGTACCAGACGATCTCGTAGGGCTCCAGCTTGGACGCGTCCACGGCAAGCATCACGCCGGGGATGAACGCCAGCAGCAGGATCATGGCGACAAGGAACGACAGTTTCTTCATGGGTTACCTCCTTATGTGTTTCGGGAAATGTATGGTATAAGGGGCGCTTGCTCCCCCTATCCGTCTTAGCCTTTGACCGATCCCAGGGTCAGCCCTTTGACAAAGTGCTTCTGGAAGTACGGGTAGAACACCAGCACCGGGGTCATGGTGATCACGGTCAGGGCCATCTTGGCCGATTCATCGGGCAGGTTGGCCAGCATCTCGGCGCCTTCCTCGCTCATGAGCAGATCGGGGTTGGCGCGCAGGTACTGGATGTCCTGCATCACGCGCTGCAGCATGTACTGGATAGT
>JAGVSV010000136.1 GCA_019137115.1 Bacillota bacterium | reverse complement strand
GTGCCACCGATGTGCT
Source organism: Bacillota bacterium (assembly GCA_019137115.1). Classification (GTDB taxonomy): domain Bacteria; phylum Bacillota; class Clostridia; order Christensenellales; family Aristaeellaceae; genus JAGVSV01. The sequence goes on along the minus strand of JAGVSV010000136.1, from coordinate 14,800 downwards.
TCTGACGGGCCTGGTTTCTGCTATCCGGTCAGGAGACTTGGCATTGCTGCAGCAGCTGATGTCCGCTGCGCCTGACGAGCAGGACGCGGCGCTGCAGATAGTGACCGGGCCTTTTTTGGCGAACGGACAGACCTACGGGCAAGCCTTGGAGCGCTGCTTTCCCGCGTGGGCGCAAACCGAAGCGACATCCGGAGACATCACATCGCCAGGAGGCCCCTGATGGGCTCGCTGGGGGATAAGCTGCGGGCGATCAAGCCAATCGCCAAATCGCCGCCCAGGCCTGCCGCCACAAGTTGCATGACGCGCGAGGAACTACTCCCCCTGTCGCAACTATCCATCGACAACATCAGCCGCGACACGCTTAAAATGATGCTGGGCACCGATCCGGGGCATGGCATTCTGGCCCGTGACATTCTGTTTCTGGATACCGAAACAACGGGTTTGTCGCGCGGCGTGGGAACGCTGGCCTTTCTGGTCGGCGTCGGCTTCCTTACGGAGAACGGGTTCGCACTTGAGCAATACCTCATGCGTGACTATGATGAGGAGCCGTTTGTATTGGCGCACGTGCTTCGGCACCTGTCCGCCCGCCCGGTGCTGGTCACGTACAATGGTACCACATTCGACATGCCACTGTTGATCAACCGCCTGGTCATGAACCGCATCCAGGCGCCGGAGCAGATGCCCTTCCACATTGACCTGCTGCATGTGGCGCGGCGCGTGTACAAGCTGCGCCTGCAGCGCTGTTCGCTTTCTACGCTGGAAAGCGAGGTGTTCGGCATCCAGCGCGTGGATGACCTGCCCGGCGCGCAGGTTCCGGAGCGGTACTTCCGCTATCTGGCCACCCGCGACGAGACGCTGCTGACGGACATCCTGGACCATAACCGGCAGGACATCCTGTCGATGGGACGGCTGCTCAACGAACTGTCCGACCTGCACCTGCGCCCGTTGAGCGCGCGGCACCATGCCGAAATCTACAGCCTGGGACGGGTGTTTGAGCGGCGCGGCGAAAGCGGCCGCGCGCGGCAGTGTTACCGCGCGGTCAACAACAGCCAGTTTGCCGACCTGGCCGCCGTCCGCATTGCCGAAACCTACCGCAAGGAAAAGGACCCGCAGCGTGCCGCAGCGGTCTACGAAGGGCTGATCGCGGCAGGGAAAGGCGGTGCACATGCCTACATTGCGCTTGCCAAGCTGTATGAGTTCAGGCTCAAGCAACCTGCCCGTGCGCTTGAAGTGGCGCGCGGCGGCATGTTATATTGTCTGGAAACCCTGTCGGAGGATGGCCGCGCGCTTGCAGATCTAAAGTACCGCCACGCACGGCTGCTGAAAAAGAACGGAGGTATTTGAATGGCATTCCTGTCCGGTTTGAAGGTGCGCGCCGCGCTGATGAAGCATCAGAAGGGCGATACCGAAGGGGCGCTGGTCGCCTATCAACAGCTGTTTGATTCGGGATTGAATCAGGCTTCCTATATTTTGCCGTATTCGGTGCTGCTTTTGCGTCAGGGCGGGGAAGCCAACTATGAGCGCGTCAAGCAGATTTTGATCAAGGCGCAGAAGGCATCGGATTTGAACGCCGAGCGCAAGCAGCAGCTGTTTGTCAACTATGCGGTGGCCAGCTGGAAAACCGGCGGCAAGGACAAGGCCATCGAGCTGCTGGAAGGCGCACACCGCGAAGCGCCCACATCGCTGACGTATAACACCCTGGGCTTTTTGTATGTGGAAGCGGGCGATCGGGAGAAGGCGCTGCCGTTCAACCTGGAAGCCTACGAGTATGACGACACCGACCCGATCACGCTGGACAACCTGGCGCAAACCTATTACCGGTTGCTGCATGACAAGGAAACCGCCAAAACGTACTTTGACCGGGCGCATACGCTCAAACCGGAACAGATTGATACCCTGTATTTCCTGGCGCAATATGACCTGGACAATGGGGACAAACAAGCCGCGCTGGAGAAACTGCAAACCGCTGTGGAAGGCCGTTTCTCCCCGTTGAATTTCATCAGCCAGGAACACATCCAGAGCGAAATCGACAAGCTGAAGGCAGATGACCAATAGGAGTGGAACGGCATGGGCGTCGCTTGGGCGCGGCAGCAGGCGCGCCGTGCGTTTTTTTCTTGTTACCACGGCGCTGACGCTGCTGTTCATTTGGGGCAACTCCTTGTTGAGCCGGGAAAGCTCGCAGCAAACCAGCGATTTTGTGGAAGTCTATGTGCGCCCGGTGCTGCACCCCGCGCTAAGCCCTTTCATGACGGCAGAGGACATTGATCTGATCGAAATCCGAAAGCTGGCGCATTTCGCGGAGTTTTTTGCCCTGGGCTTTCAGCTGGCGATTCTGCGGTACCTGCTGCGTTCGGTGCGGACGGTCTCCCTTTTGCTGCTTGCCCTGTTGCCTTTGTTTGTTGCGCTGGTTGATGAGGGCTTGCAGTTCATCAGCGCGCGGGCGCCCAGCCTGGCTGATGTGGGCATCGACTGGGCAGGCGCGCTGACGGGCATCGCGCTGGCATGGGGGATTACCGCCTTGGTTTCCCGCCTGCGCAGGGCAGCGGAGGTGCGGCATGCTTAGCTGGCTGCGGGATGATCCGCAGGGCTTCCTGCTGTTCATGCTGTACCGTGCGCCGGCCATCCTGATCGCGCTGACCGTGCACGAATACGCCCATGGATACGCGGCGTACCGTGCGGGTGACTCGACGGCCAAGCTGATGGGACGCCTGTCGTTTAACCCGCTGCATCACCTGGATCTCTGGGGCACCATCAGCATGTTTTTGATCGGCGTGGGCTGGGCCAAGCCGGTGCCGGTCAACCCCAGAAACTTCCGCAACCCCCGCCGGGATGACCTGAAGGTGTCGCTTGCCGGTGTTACCACCAACCTGATCCTTTTTTTGCTTTCGCTGCTTTTGTCGGTGGCGGTGGGCAGGTTCCTGTACCGTCCGGAAGCCGTTGCATATATTGGTCACCGCGACATTCTGGGCTTCAATGGCAATTTGTTTGCCATGCAGCTGTACCCCCAGTACGCAAAGATGCTGGAACCAGTGGTAACATCGCAGCCGCTTCTGCACATCCAACGCTTCCTGTTTCAGTTCCAGATGGTCAACCTGGGCCTGGGCTTGTTCAACCTGATGCCGCTGCCGCCGCTGGACGGCTTTCATGTGCTCAACCAGACCATATTTCGCGGTAAGCTCAACATCCACGGTAACGCGTTCCGCATCGCCCAGATGGCGCTGATCTTGCTGCTGCTGGCCAGCCAGTACTTGGGGAACGCGGGCAATATTTTCGGCATTGCGATCGCCTGGATGCAGGCGCGGGCCCTGGACGCGGTGTTGCTGCTGACGGGGTTATCCTGATGGCCTGGACGCTGAAAATCAGTCAATTCGAGGGGCCGCTGGACATGCTGCTGTTCATGGTGAACCGCGCGAAAATCGACATCCGCGAGATCTTCGTGTCGGAGATCACCGAGCAGTTCATCCAATCCGTGCAGGAAGCGGATGGCGTGAGCATGGATGAAGCCAGTGAGTTTATCAGCATGGCGGCCACCCTTCTGGAGATCAAGAGCCGCGCGATGCTGCCCCGCCCGGAGGAGCCGGAGGAGGACAGCCCGGAGGAGCAGCTGCTGCGCCAACTGGAGGAATATGCCGCCTTCAAGGAAATCGCCCTGGGCCTTCAGCGCCATGAACAGGATGCGCGCAAATTGTACACCAAGCTGCCCGAGGAAGTGCCGCTGCCTCCGCCCACGCTTGACATCACCGGCTTAACCATGGAAGGCCTGCTTGCGGCCTTTGCGCGCGTGATGGCCCGCGAAGCCGGAGCAAAGGAGGACGTGCGCGACGTCGCGCACCGCATTTACCGCGACGGGCACACGATCCCCGAGTGCATGCGACGCATTGCGCGCAGGCTGCGCCAGGGAGAAATTGCCTTTCATGCGCTGGTCTCCAGGGAAACCCCGCGTGTAGAAGTGATCACGCTGTTCCTGGCGCTGCTGGAGCTGTTGCGGCTGGGGCGCGCCCAGGTGGTGCAGGACGGCATATTCGGGGACATCACGCTGCGCGCGCGCAGCCGGGAGGACGCTGTCATTGCAGGGGAATGAACTGACCAACGCGCTGGAAGCCATGTTGTTTGTGGCAGGGGAGCCTGTCGAGCTCGCCACGCTGGCCACAGCTACCGAAACCGACGAGGCGCAGGTGATAGAGGCGCTGGACGCCCTGGCACAGCGCTATGACCAGGGCGCGCATGGGCTATGCCTGCGGCGCTTTGGGCGGCATGTGCAGCTGGCGACCCGGGCGGATTATGCGCCATGCATTGAGCGCATGCTGCAGCCTGTGCAGCGGCAGTCCTTGTCACAGGCGGCGCTGGAGACGCTCTCCGTGGTTGCCTACCGCCAGCCCGCGACGCGGCTGGACGTGGAAGCCGTGCGCGGCGTCAAGAGCGATTATTCGATCCAATCTTTGGTTGCAAAAGGCATGATCCGGGAAATCGGCCGCAAGAACACGTTGGGCCGGCCCATTTTGTATGGCACGACCGACCAGTTCCTGCAGCATTTCGGGTTGACCACCATTGACGATTTGCCAGAGCCCGAAGCGCTGCACAGCCTGGAGCAGGTGCCCACCCAGCAACAGTTCGACCTTTAGGTACAAAAAAGGAGGGGCAAAAGGCGCCCTCCCTTGATATGGCAAGCGTTTACAGCGACTTGATCGTGTTGCGGATGTGGGTGAACACTCCGATGTAGTCATCCCCGTACCAGCCCGGATAGCTGATGTGGATCATCAGCAGGCGGTTGCCGGGCAGCAGCGCCATGTGCACGCGCCCGCGCACGATCGTGTCATCCAGCAGCACCCCGCGGTAGTTGACATAGTAGCCGGGCCTGTCCAGCAGCGTGCGCTCTGCGGTGTAGGTAGGCTCCCAACTTTTGTAGTTGATCTGACCGAGCTCCGCCACTTTTGCCAGCAGGTCACGCCGCGCGTCGGCGCTTTTGTAAGAGGCCATCACCGGGGACACGGTAAAGGTGATCGTTACCGGGTAGCCATCCTTGACCTGTTCGGCCGGTTCGATCAGCACATAGGTGTTGGGCGTGCTTTCATCCACGGTGTATCCGGCCACCGACTCAAACGTCAGCCCCAGCCCTGTTGCCGTATAGGCCGCATAGGTAAACGTTAGCGGGGGACGGGGCGTGCCGGTGGGCATATCAATGGGGTCCAGCAGGATGGGCGTGGCGCCCGCGAACTGCGCAACGGTCGCTTCCGGCACGAAACCATCCACCATTTCGCCGTCTTTGTCCTCCTCCCGGGACCGGTCGTATCCTTCCGGTATGCCTTCCGCGCCGTCACCGGTGTCCGGGTTGGCTGTAGGCTCCTCCAAAGGCGAAACCTGCGTGGGAGGCGTGGGGGAGGGCGTGCTGCTGCCACTGCCGCAACCGGTCACCAGCAGGGCAAGCGCCAGCAGCAGCGGGATCAAACGAGCCTTTTTCATACAAACCTCCGTCCGGTGTCGGTGGACTTGGAACACATCCTTAGCGCGATTGTAATAAACTTGTAGCAATTCGTCAAGCATCCAAAGCGATGACTACAAAAGCCGCTCATAGGCGGCGTCAGGATCGGGACGGTTATCCTCCTCGTCCTGGGTGCCGTCGGCATCCATGCCTTCCGCATCTGCTTCAGACAGGTACCGCGGATGGTACAGCCGGCGTTCCAGCGACCAGATCTTTTCGCTGAACACACCGGGCTTCAGGCGGCGCAGCACGCCCTGCATCTCGTTCATGCGGGCGTCCACCACGTCGATCCAGTGCAGCATCTCGGCCTCCGGGAACATCGGGGGGCGGGGGCTTCCATACTCCGGTACGCCATGGTGGCTGATGATCATGTGTTCCAGCAGCAGCACATATTCGTCCTGATGGGAATAGCCCAGCGCGCGCGCCGCCTCTTCCACCTGCGCCACCCCGCGCACCAGGTGCCCCACCAGCACCCCGTCCTGCGTATAATCCTTCACATTGCCCAGCGTGTCGCTTTTGAGCTCGCCCAATTTGCACAGGTCATGAACGATGATCCCGGCGCGCACCAGATCGCCATCCAGAAACGGGTAGCAGGGCAAAATGGCTTCCGCAACGCGAAGCATGCTGGTCATATGGTGCAGAAGCCCGCTGCGCTCGGCATGGTGCAGCCGCTGCGCCGCCGGGAAATACGTCAGCGGCTCGCCTGCGTCGTCCACCAGCTGCTTGACCAGGGGCTTTAGCACCGGGTTGGTCATGGCGTCGATGGTGGCATAGATGGCAGCCAGCATGTTCTCCGGCGGTTCGGGCGCCGAGGACACCAGCTGCGAATAATCGATCTCGTCATCCGTCTGGCTGGCGCGGTATTTCTCAATGCGCATCTGCAGGCGGCCGTTGTATTCCGTGATCAGCGCGCGCACCTTGAGCACCGTGCCGATGCCCGGCGCAGGCGCCTGCGTGTTCCATACCTTGGCGTTCATTTCGCTGGTATTATCTGCCAGCGTCAGGTCCAGGTAGGCGCTGCCATTGTTGCCAACGCGCTGCTCGGAGGAGCGCACCAACAGGAAGCCCTCGAATTTATCGTCCTTTTGAAGCGCCGCGACGCTTTGCTGAATCATGCTCACTCTTCCCTCTTGTATACATTGGTAAACAGCGTAAATTCCTCCAGCCAGTTGAGCTTGACCGTGTCCAGCGGTCCGTTGCGCTGCTTTGCCAGGATCACCTCCACCAGGTTGGTGGACTCGCTGGTTTCCCGGTAGTAGTTGTCCCTGTGAAGGAACATCACCACGTCCGCGTCCTGCTCGATGGAGCCGGAGTCCCGCAGGTCGGACAGCATCGGGCGCTTCTCGGCGCGCTGGGTGTTGGCGCGGGACAGCTGCGCGCAGGCCACCAACGGCACGCGCAGGTCCAGCGCGATGCCCTTGAGCTTGCGGGAAATCTCGCTGACCTCCAGCTGGCGGTTTTCGGCCCGGCCGTCGGAGGTCATCAACTGCAGATAGTCCACAATGATCAAATCCAGTCCCTTGTCCATCTTCAGCCTTCGGCAGCGGCTGCGCAGCTGCGAGGGGGAAAGGCTGGACGAATCATCCAGGTACATCCGGGAGGACGCCAGTGCGGGGATGGATTCCGACAGGCGCTTCCAGTCCTCGCTGCGCAGCGAGCCGTGGCGCACGCGCTGCATGTCCACGTGCGCGTCGCTGCACATCAGCCGCATCGCCAGCTGCTCGTTGGGCATTTCCAGGCTGAAGATCGCCACGGATTTACCCGCGTGGGCGGCGTTGGCCGCGATGTTGAGCGCAAAGCTGGTCTTGCCCATGCTCGGCCGCGCGCCCACCAGCACCAGTTCGCCGGGGTGCAGGCCGGTCAGCAGACTGTCCAGGTCGGCAAAGCCTGTGGGCACCCCGCTGATGCTGCCCTTGTTGCGGTCCATCTCCTCAATTTGGGCATACGCGGTTGTCATCGCTTCGGCAATGTGCTTGAGCTGCTCGCCGCCGGTGCGCTTCATCACGATGTCAAACACCGCGTTTTCCGCGTACAGCAGGATATCCTCCACCGGCATGCGCTCCTGATAGCTGTGCTGGGAGATGGCGTCCGCCGCGCGGATCAATTTGCGCAATGTGGCTTTCTCGATCACGATGTTGATGTGATGGCGCACGTTGACCGTGGTGGGCATCATGCGGATCAGGTCGACCAAGTATTCCCCGCCACCAACCCCGGCCAGCAGCCCGACGCGGTTGAGCTCCTCGTCCAGCGTGATCACGTCAATCGCGCGCGGCTGCAGGTACAGCGTGCGCATACAGCCGAAGATGGCGGCGTGCTGCGGCTGGTAAAAGTCTTCGGCGGTCAGCATTTCCATCGCCAGCACCACGGCGCTTTGATCCTGCAACAGCGCGCCCAACACAGACCGCTCCGCATCGATGCTGTTGGGCAGCGTCTGGGCGGCGCGGGGCGCAAATTCCGCGGCGGAATACGATTCGATGCTCACAGTACCATCCTTTGGCCGTTACGCCTGGTCTAGGGGAACGACCTTGACCGTCATGGGCACCTTGATACCTGGGTACAGCGACACAGACACCACCGATTCCCCCACCGTGCGGATGGGCTCGGGCAGCTCGATCTTGCGCTTGTCAATCTCCGTACGGTGCTGTTCCTTGAGCGCATCGGCCACTTCCTGCCCGGTGATGCTGCCATACAGGCGGCCTTTTTCGCCGCACTTGGCGCGGATCAGAATGATCTGATTGCGCAGCGCGCTCGCCAGGTTTTCAGCGGCAGCCACGCGCTCCATCTCCTTGGCGCGCTCGGCCTCGTTTTTGCGGTCGATCTCCTTGATGGCTGCGGGCGTCGCTTCCCTGGCCCACTTGCGGGGGAACAGGTAGTTGCGCGCATACCCATCGCTGACGGTAACGACCTGGTTTTTCTTGCCGGTGCCGGGTACGTCCTGCATCAATACGACTTTCATACTATATCCTCCTGTCTTGCTCGGGGTTGCCCTCGCCTTCGGCTTTGCGCAGCTTGCGCGGGTCGCGCAGCTGATCAAACAAGCCCAACACCATCAGGATCGGTGGCGCCACCAGAAACAGAAGGACCATGGTCAGCCCGCGCATCCGCGGCTGCGTGCCCCTTGCTTTCTGATAGCTGTTGACCAAGCTTAACCCCTGCAGTACATAGACCGCCTGGAACACATTATACATCATCCCGCCGGCAAGGAACAACGTTGGGTTCCCCCCCAGGCGGCTGATCAGGTAAAAGCCTGCCAGCACCCACAGCAGGTTGCCATATTGTTTGGGAATGAACCAGTTGGAGAACACCGGCGGCAGCGTGTGCTCAAACAGCTGCTGCTGTGGGCCTTCCAACTTGAAATCCAGCCGTTGCGCGTGCCGGCGCCCATAGTATAGCGCCACCGCAGTGCCGCCCACGCTCAGGTTGATGGACATCGAGGAGATCAGGGACGGCACCACGCTGCGCAGCCACAGGTCCACCCGCGTGCGCACCTGGTTGAACAGCTCGGTCAGCGCTTCCTGGGTGAACCGCCAGTCATTGCCGTTCTCGATGAATACATTGCCCACTGCCTGTGTGTCCAGTCGCAGGATGTTGCTGCGCATGAACAGATATAGCAGATAATCGCGCTGCGGCATGACGGACATGCCTTCCACGGCCGCCTGGGCGCCGGTGGCCGCCAAGTTCCCGCCCAGCATGGCCTGGATCAGCACGTACAAAAGCAGCACCGTGCCCACATAGGTGGCCAGGATGATGCCTGCCGTGCGCCAGAACGGCACCTTGAGAAAGGCGCACACCATCAACGCCGAAACCGGCGCCAGCAGATACAGCCCGGACAGCGCAACAGCTGCCAGCGAACGGGTGGTCACCCACATCCCGATCATCAGGATGGCGACCGCGCCAAAAGCTGGAATAAACCCGGCGACCGTGGCGATCAGCAACAGCACAAAGGGGTACACGAACAGCATCAAAATGCCCAGGTTGACCGCCGAGAGCGGCATGGACCCCAAAAACACCACCGAGAGGGCAACCAGCGCCGCGGATACCAGCGCCGCGCGGTGTGAAATGTATAGGCTGCGGTCGCGCATCTGCATTTCCTTTCAATACGTGGTTGTGGCTACAGGAGGATGTCGGTCACAACGTTTGCCATCAGCGCCATCACAAATGGTTTGCCGCGATCCGCCATCGGCTGGCACACGATTTCGTCGCTGGAGAACGATGTCATCTGCCCCTCGGCCTGCAGGACGGAGAAATTGCGCGGCTCACTGAGCATCACCATGGCGCCGATGCGGGTGCCGTTACTGCCGTTCTTGTTAAAGTAGAAGGCGTGCACGCCCTTGCCGCCGCGTCCCTGCACATCCATCGAACTGCCCAGCACGCGCTTGGCGTACCCCCGCTCGCTGAACAAAATCATCTGGTCGTTGTTGCCCACGGTGCCCGCCCAGGCCATCTCGTCGCCCTTGACCAGGCGGATCGCGCGCACGCCCTTGGCCGTCCTGCCCATGATTGGCACATCGGACAGCGCAAAGCGGATGACCATGCCAGTCCGCGTCAGGCAGAACACGTCGCGCGCTTCATCCGCCAAAGAAACACCGATCAACTTGTCGCTGTCGTTCAGGCCCAGCGCGGCGAATTTGGCGCGGCGCACCTGGTAGTCCGCGGCGGCGCTGCGCTTGACGCTGCCCATCGCGGTGAAGAACAGCAGGTCCGGCATGCCGGGGAGTTCCTCCGGCCCCACTGTCATCATGTGCACGCACGATTCGCCATCGGACAGCCCGCTGATGATGCCCGAGAGCAGCAGCCCACGCTCCTTGGGGCGCATGGATTCCTCCAGCGTATGGATGGCCAGCTGGAAACAGTTGCCCTGGTCGGTAAAGACATACAGCGTGTGGTCGGTCTGCGTCCGGAACGTATACAGCGGCATTTCTGCGGCGTTGTCCGGCAGCTCCATGCGTTCATAGATGCGCGGATGCATGCGCCGCAGCTGGCCCGCGCGGGTGAACAGCACGATGGTTTCCTCCGGCACCGGGGTGTCATCCACCGCCGTGGCCTGAATGGCCGCGCTTTCATGCACGATCTGGGTGCGGCGTTCGTCTGCGTACTTGGCGGCAATTTCGTTCAGCTCATCCTTGATAACCTTGAGCAGCCTTCTATCGCTGGCCAGGATGCCCTGGAGTTTTGTGATCAGGGCCTGAATATCGGCAAACTCCTTGCGCAGCGCCTCAATTTCCAGGCCGGTCAGCCGCTGCAGGCGCAGGTCGAGGATGGCCTGCGCCTGTACGTCGGTAAAGGTAAAGCGCGCGATCAGGCGTTCCTTGGCTTCGCGCCCGTTCCTGGAGGAACGGATAATCTGCAACACCTCGTCCAGGTTGTCCACAGCCGTGATCAGCCCTTCCAGGATGTGCGCGCGCGCAAGCGCCTGATCCAGCTCATACTGGGTGCGTTTGGTGACCACGGCGCGCTGGTGCTGGATATAATGGTTGATCATCTCCAGCAGCGACAGCTGCGCGGGCTTGCCGCCGGCGATGGCTACCATGTTGACGCCAAAGGTCACCTGCAGGTCGCTGTACTTGTCCAGGTAGGACAGCACCAGCTCCGGGTCGGCTTCGCGCTTTAGCTCTATCACGGCGCGCATGCCGGTGCGGTCCGACTCGTCGCGGATGTCATAGATCACGCCCAGCGCCGCTTTTTTTTCCTCCGAAAGCTTCAAAATCTTTTCCAGCATCTGGGCTTTGTTGACCTGGTAGGGCACCTCGGTGATGCTCAGCAGATGTCGTCCGGCGCGCCCACTTTCGATGGCCACTTTGGCTCGCAGGGTCAGCTTGCCGCGCCCCGTGCGGTAGGCTTCGGCAATCTCCCCATTGTCGATCAGCACCCCGCCGGTCGGGAAATCCGGCGCGGGGAGGATCTGCATCACATCCTCCAGCGTGGCCTTGGGGTGGTCGATCAGATGGATGACCGCGTTGATCGTTTCGCCCAGGTTGTGTGGGGGAATGTTGGTGGCCACGCCCACCGCAATGCCATAGGAGCCGTTAACCAGCAGGTTGGGATAGCGCGAAGGCAGCAGGTCGGGCTCATGCAGCGTATCGTCAAAGTTGAGCCGGAAGGGCACGGTGTCCTTCTGGATGTCGCGCAGCATCTCCATGGCCAGCGGCGTCATGCGCGCCTCGGTGTACCGCATGGCGGCTGCCGTGTCCCCGTCGATGGAGCCGAAGTTGCCGTGGCCATCCACCAGCGTGGCCCGCATCGAAAAGTCCTGCGCCATACGCACCAGCGTGTCATACACCGACGTTTCCCCGTGCGGGTGATATTTGCCCAGACAGTCCCCAACGATGCGGGCGCACTTGCGGTGCGGCTTGTCCGGCGTTAAGGACAGTTCCTGCATCGTGTACAGGATGCGGCGCTGCACGGGCTTTAGGCCGTCTTCCACGCGCGGCAGCGCGCGCTCCAGGATGACATGCTCGGCATAGGGGAGCATGCTGTTGTGCATGACCACTTCCAGGGAAGTCTGGATGATTTCGGGCTGGGCTGTCTGTGTCGTCTTTCGGGCCATTCTAACTCCTTAACGGGACGCGGCGGGCTGCGCGGTGGGCCGCTTTTCGTCAAACGTATCCACGCGCGAGAAATCCGCGTGCTTGGTGATGTATTCGCGCCGCGGCTCCACCTTGTCGCCCATCAGCAGGCTGATCATGTGCTCGGCTTCGGCGCCGTCCTCGACGGTCACCTGCATCAGCTTGCGGCGCGCCGGGTCCATCGTGGTCTCCCACAGCTGCTCCGGGTTCATTTCGCCCAGGCCTTTGTAGCGTTGTACGGTATAGCTTTTCAGGTTCGCGGTGTATTCCTTGAGCTCCTTGTCCGTGTAGGCATAGCGGTCACCGCTGGAGTGGCGCACCAGGTACAGCGGCGGCATGCCGATGTAGACGTGTCCCTTGGCGACCAGCTCGCGCATATAGCGGAAGAAGAACGTCAGCAAAATCGCGCGGATGTGCGCGCCGTCCTGGTCGGCGTCTGACAGGATGATGACCTTGTCGTACTTGAGGCCGGACAGGTCAAAATCCTCTTCGATGTTGGTGCCCAAAGCGGTGATGATCGAACGGAACTCCTCGTTGCTCAGCACCTGGTCAATCCGCTTTTTTTCGGCGTTAAGGGGCTTTCCACGCAACGGCAGCACCGCCTGGAAACGTCGGTCGCGCCCCTGTTTGGCGCTGCCCCCGGCGCTGTCGCCTTCCACAATCAGAAGTTCATTCTCCTGCGGGTTGCGCCCGGTGCAGCTGGACAGCTTGCCCACCAGCGGCGCCGCCTCCAGCTCGTTGCGGGCTCGGGCCACTTCGCGGGCTTTGCGCGCAGCCTCACGCACCTTGGCAGAGCGCACGGACTTTTCGATGATCTGGCCGGCCAGTTCGGCGTTTTTCAAGTCCTCCAGGTATTCGGTCAGGCGCTGCGTGACAATGGCTTCTACCGCGGGACGCGCCTCGGTGTTGCCCAGGCGGCCCTTGGTCTGCCCTTCAAATTGGGGGTTCTTGATCTTGATGGCCAGCACCGCGGTCAGCCCTTCGCGGAAGTCCTCGCCGGACAGGTTGGCATCCTTTTCCTTCAGAGCGCCGGTGCGTCGCGCGTATTCGTTGAAGCACTTGGTCAGCGCCGACCGGAATCCCACCTCGTGCGCGCCGCCCTCCACCGTGGGGATGTTGTTGACATAGGAAAACACAGACTCGGTGTAGGCGTCAGTATACTGCATCGCCACCTGGCAAAGGATGTCGTCCTTTTTGCCGTCCAGCACGATGGGCTCCTTGTGCATGGCCACCTTGTCGGCGGTCATGTAGCGCACATAGTCGGCGATACCGCCGTCGAACTGGTACTCCACACGCTGCGGCTCCGCGGCTGTTTCATCGCTCAGCGCGATGCGCACACCGCTGTTCAGGTACGCAAGCTCGCGCAGGCGGCGGGCAATCACCTCGCCATTGAAGCGCGTTTCCTCAAACACGGCTTCATCCGGCATGAAGCGCACCAGGGTGCCGCGCTTGCGCGTGTTGCCCACGCGCGTCAGGTCGGTCACGGGCTTGCCAGGGTGCAGCTTCTTGTCCTTGGAGTCATACACGCTTTCAAAGCGCATCTGCCAGTGCGTCCAGTCGCGGAAGGAATCCACCGTCAGCCATTTGGACAGCGCGTTGACCACGCTGGCGCCCACCCCGTGCAGACCGCCGGAGTAGCCATAGCTGTCATGACCGAATTTGCCGCCCGCGTGCAGCTTGGTATAGATCAATTCTATGCCGGATATGCCCAGCGTGGGGTGCTTGTCCACCGGCACACCGCGGCCATCGTCCCATACGCTGCAGGAGCCGTCCTTGTGCAAGGTGACGATGATCTCCGTGGCGTGACCGTCCACGGCTTCGTCAATCGCGTTGTCGACGATTTCCCACAGCAGGTGGTGCAGCCCTCGCATGCCGGTGGTGCCGATGTACATGCCCGGGCGCATCCGGACGGCCTCCAGACCCTCCAGCACCTCGATATTTTTTGACGTATAGGTCTGGGCCATGCGTTGCTCCTTTACACAATGAATCAGCCGGATATGCGTTGTATCCGCGCCATAGAACCAGTATAGCATACCGCAACGCGTTAGCGCATTGACAGACAACGCTTTCCGGTGGCAGCCCAACATATCTCTGATGGGGGAGTAGTTCACGCAAAATGGGCGGGGATGTGTCAACATATATGGAAGCGCTGCTTCCTGGCACTCCTCAAAGAACGAGACTCATGCGGCAATGCGGCAATGCGGCATGAGTCTCTTGGCACTTAGGAGGGAATCACATGCAGGCGCACTTGCAACCGGTCGATGAGGTGTTTGGCCAGCTCAACAGCAATCCACAGCGCTTGAGCAGCCAGGAGGCTCAGGCGAGGCTGTTGGCCAACGGGAAAAACAAGCTGAGTGAAACCCCGAAAGCCACGCTGCTGCAGCGGTTCCTGAAGGAACTGGCCGATCCCATGCTGCTGATCCTGGTGGGCGCGGCGGTGGTATCGGGCATCACCAGCGCGATCTCCAACGAGCCGATGACCGACGTGTTCATCATACTGATCGTGGTGCTGCTCAACGCGGTGCTGGGCGTCTACCAGGAAAGCAAAGCCGAAAAAGCGATCGAAGCGCTGCAGGAAATGTCCGCCGCCACGTCCCATGTGGTGCGCGACGGGCACACGGTGCAGATACACAGCGAGGACATCGTGGTGGGCGATGTTGTGCTGCTGGAAGCAGGCGTCGCGGTGCCCGCGGACATCCTCATCACGGAATCCGCCTCCCTGCATTCCGAGGAAGCGGCATTGACCGGCGAATCC
>JAGVSV010000119.1 GCA_019137115.1 Bacillota bacterium | reverse complement strand
TAAGGGCGTGGAGATCCACGCCGACGTCCGCGCCCGCGCCGTAATGCCGCAGGCGGTGGCTGCGACCGAGCAGGACTGGGGCCACGAGTTCTTGGACCTGGTGCTGGCGGTGCGCGTGGTGGACAGCATGGACGAAGCCATCCAGCACATCACGACCTACGGCACCAGCCACAGCGAGGCCATCGTCACGCGCGACCAAAACGCCGCCGACGCTTTTCTGGCGCAGGTGGATGCCGCAGCGGTGTACCACAACGCCTCCACGCGCTTTACTGACGGCGGGGAGTTTGGCTTTGGCGCCGAGATCGGCATTTCCACCCAGAAGCTGCACGCGCGCGGCCCGGTGGGCCTGCGGGAGCTGACCACCTTCCGCTATGTGATCCGCGGCGAAGGGCAGGTGCGCACATGACGTACGGGTTTATCGGCCTGGGCAACATGGCCGGCGCCATCCTGGAGGGCATGCACAAAAGCGGCCGGTTCCTGGCCGAAACGCTGGCCGGGTATGATGTGGACGGAAAAAAGACGCACGCGCTGGCCGCGTCGGTGGACCTGACGCCCCTTGCGTCCGGGCAGGCGGTCGCCCGGCGCGCCGACGTGCTGGTGCTGGCGGTCAAGCCGCAGCAGGCCGAGCAGGTGCTTGAAAGCATCCGCGGCGACATCCGGCCCGGCGCGCTGGTGGTGACGATACTGGCGGGCAAGCCCCTGGCCTACTATGACACGCGCTTGAATGAAAACACCCCCGTGGTGCGCGCGCTGCCCAACCTGAACGCGCTGGCCGGGCACGCCACCACCGCGCTGTGCGGCAACGCCCATGTAACGGGGGAACAGATGGCGCTGGCCACCGCGATGTTTGACGCCGTGGGCATGGTGTCGGTCATTCCCGAAGCCCAGGCCCGCGCGTTCTCGGCGCTGGCGGGGGCCGCGCCCGCGTTTGTGTACCAGTTCATCGACGCGCTGTCCACCGCCGGGGTCAAGGCCGGTTTCCCGCGCGATCAGGCGCAGGCGATGGCGGCGGACATGGTGATGGGCAGCGCCGCGCTGGTCAAATCCTCCCGGCAGCACCCCGCGCAGCTGATCGACCGCGTGTGCTCCCCCGGCGGCACCACGATCGAGGGCATGCACGCGCTCAAGGCGCTGGGCTTTGAGCATGCCGTGCACGCCGCGGTGGACGCGGTGATGGAGAAGGACAGGAAGCTCAGCGAATAAGCCTAAACGCGATCAGATACGGAGGACATATGGCAAAGAAAATCGTGGTACTGACCGGCAGCCCGCGCAAAAAGGGCAACGCCAACGCGCTGGCGGACGCCTTCATCAAGGGCGCGGAGAAGCAGGGGCACAGCGTCAAGCGCTTTGACACCGCGAACATGGACATATTGGGCTGCGTGGCGTGCAACGGCTGCTACAAAAAGAAGGACCGCGCCTGCGCCTACAAGGATGATTTCAACGACATGGCCCCGGCGCTGGAAAAGGCCGACGCCATCGTGTTCATCACCCCGCTGTACTGGTATTCCTTCCCCGCCAAGCTCAAGGCCGCCATCGACAAGTTCTACGCGCTGATCGTGGGCGAAAAGCCCCTGCAGGGCAAGGAAAGCGCGATGATCGTGTGCGGCGCGGACGATGTGGACACCGGCTTTGAGGGCATCTTCAAAAGCTACCAGACCATCGCGGACTACCTGCAGTGGCAGGTGGTGGCCACGCTGGCCGTCACCGGCGTGGACAAAAAAGGCGCCGTGGAAGGCACCGGCTGGATCAGGCAGGCCGAGGAGCTGGGGAAGGCGTTCTGACGATGACGGCGTCTGCCAGATTACGCCAACAACTGCCACAATAAAGGGGCGTATGTGGCAGAGCCGCCCCGCACGCTGCATTCCACAATGCAGATGGATTTGCCGCAAACCGTCATTTTGCCGTAGGGAGGCCATATGCACACCAAAGAAACCCTTCAGAACGACTTGAAGGCCATGGGCATCGCGCCCACCGATACCGTGCTGCTGCACACCTCGATGAAGAAAATCGGCCAGGTGCAGGGCGGGGCGGATGCCGTGCTGGACGCGCTGCAAGGCTACCTTGCGCCCGGCTTGCTGGTGCTGCCCGCGCTCAACTGGCACATTCTGGACAAAACGCCGCTGGTGTATGACATGAACGGCACGCCATCCATCGTGGGCATCCTGACGGAACTGTTCCGCAAACGCCCCAACGTCCACCGCAGCCTCAACCCCACGCATTCGGTCTGCGCGTACGGCAAGGACGCGGAGGAGTTTGTCCGGGGCGGCGACACCGACGGCACCCCGCTGGGCCCGCACTCGCCCTGGCGCAAGCTGGTGGCGCGCGACGCCTGGATTATGATGGTGGGGTGTGACCTGACGTCCTGCACGTTCATCCACGGCGTGGAGGAATGGTACGGCATCCCCAACTACCTGACCGAGCTCAAGGAGTTTGACGTGACCCTGGCCGACGGCAGCCACCGCACGATCCCCTCCCGCGGGCATGCCGGCGCCCCCAGCCGGTATTACTGGAAGGTGCAGGAAGGCCTGGAACGCACCGGCCTACTGCGCATCCTGCCCTTCGGCGACGCGCCCACGATGGTGCTGCGCGCCCGCGAACTGTTCAGCTTTGTGTCCGGCGCCTTAAGCCGCGAGCCGCAGCTGTTCAGCCATACAGCGGAAAGCAGCCCGGGGGAACCAGCCTGAACGCGGGCCTGCCGGCCTTTCCATCGACATCGTAGAGCCCATCGGCCACAAGGCGCGGGAGAAAAACGCCCGGTGTGCAACGCCCAGGCTTTTTTGCCCGGGCGTTTCGTTTGGTGACGCAACAACGCTACTCCACCATCCCATAATCCCTGAGCACAAACTGCACCACCGCCAGCTGGTCGGCGATGCGCACTTCCATCGGGTCGGCGCGGTAGGTTTCTACCGTGATCACCGGGATTTTGAGGTCGTTGGCGACCGTGTTGTTGATGCTGCCAATAGGGCCGGGGGAGAAAAAGTCAAACGGCATGCTGGTCAAGGTGCCCAATTGGGTTTCCAGCAGCAGGTCCAGGTACATGTCCTCGATGCCGTCCAGCGTGGTGTAAATCAGCGAGCGGCCCAGGAAATCCCGGCCCTCCTTGTTGGTGGCGGCCTCGTGCAGGTCAAAGACGAACACGGGGTTTTTGTCCCGCATGTCCGTGAAAATCGCGTGCGCGATCTGCTGCGCGGCGTTGCCCTCGGGGTCGCCGGGGAAGGAGCGGTTCAGGTCCTCCTCCCCGCGCACATAGCGGGAGCGCGGTTCGGCGGCCGCTCCCCACGGGTTGGCAGGGGAAAGGATGTACAGCGTGCCGGCCTTGATGCCGATTTTTTTGAGCAGGTTGCCGGCCGACCACGCGGCGATCTCGCCGCCATGCACCCCGGCCACCACATAGATCACCGGACCTTCCTGCTCCGCTTTCAGCACAGTCACGGTGTTTTCCCATTCGGTGCCGGGCAGCAGGGGATAGGTGTCCACGCTGACCGGGTACTCCTGCTCAAAGTACGGGCCGAATTCCCTGGGCAGCATGGTCTCCGGGTCAAAATCGTACGGCGGGTCAAGCTCGGCCTCGGTGTCTATATCCGGGCGGCGGGCCATCTGGCTTTCGCCCAGCGCCAGCGCGGGCAGCAGGAGGGCAACCAGCATGATCAGGCACAGCAGTCGTTTCATCATGTCTCCTTATTCGCCGGGCGCGTTTAAATAGGCGCCCACGCCGTTCTCGTTGATCTGCGTAAACGTGGGCATGTTGTCAATGGCGATGGCGCCCAGCCCCAGGTCGTTGTACGCCTGGGCAAACTGCAAGATGCCGGTCACGTGCCGGGCCACGCGCTCGTTCAATGGATGCCCGTTCTCGTCAAAGGGCACGTACAGGCGGCCATATTGCGCCGCACGCACATAGAACTTGTCCTTGCCCTCCACCACCAGCGCCTCGTTGGTGCGGCCGCGCAGGCGGCCCTGGCTGGCGTTGGCGGTCTCCATCAGCACCGCGTAGGTGTCGGTAAAGTCGCCCAGTTCGCGGTGCGTCAACCCATGCAGGTTCTTGGGCGACGGCTCCAGCATGATGTCCATGCCTTCCATCTGCATGTTCAGCAGCGCCCAGCTGGCCAGCTCCATCGCGTCCTCATGCGCCACCACCGCGTTGATGGTGGGGTATTCCGGCGACGCTTCGTGCAGGTCGATGGTGATGTCGATGTTCTCCTTGCGGATCATCTCGGCAATCGCGTAGCTGGCCTTTTCGGTCAACGTGCCGTCCGGGCGGCCGGGGTAGGAGCGGTTGATGTTGCGCGTCTCGGAGCCCGACAGCCGCTGCCCGGAGGACGCGTGCACGTAGATCTCCGGGTCGGGCCACTGGTGCACCGGGTTGGTCGCGCGTGAGCCGAAGCGGAACCACCGCTCCCCGTTGGGCGTGTCGATTGTAAAGCGCATG
This sequence comes from Bacillota bacterium, assembly GCA_019137115.1. Classification (GTDB taxonomy): domain Bacteria; phylum Bacillota; class Clostridia; order Christensenellales; family Aristaeellaceae; genus JAGVSV01. The sequence goes on along the minus strand of JAGVSV010000119.1, from coordinate 4,517 downwards.
GGCGCCCCTTCCTGCGGGTCGGTGGTGGTAAAGGCGCTATTGTTCGTGCGCGGGATCACATACAGCGTGCCGACGGACAGTTGGGCGTTCTCGATCAGCAGGACGGCGGACAGCTGCCCGGCGGGCTCATTCGGGTGCGTGCCGCCCAGCACCAGCATGCTGTTGCCGGGTTGCTCGCCCTGTAAGACATACACCGGTGTGTCCGCCGCGGTGTCCTTGATGCCCGGGAACCAGTCGGACAGCATCCGCTGTTCGGTCACGCCGGGGCCGGGGTAGATGGGCTCCTCCACGCGCATGGACAAGAACTGCTGCGCCAGCAGCACGCAGACCAGCGCGGTCAATACCAGCAGAACGGCGGCCCAGGTACGGTTGTGGCGGGTGATCAGCTGCATATTGTCCCCCTCACTTGATCAGCAGCAGGCGGAGGATCAGCGGCACCAGCACCAGCGCCGCGTCCACCTGCACGAACACGTCTTTTTCGCGCAGCATGTTCCAGACGATGTTGACAATCAGCAACGCCACCAGAACCAGATATACGTACAGCATATGCCCCTCCTATACCAGGAACGCGAAGGTGTTGGGCCACAGCAGCAGCGCCAGGCCAAAGAGCACCATCAGCACAAAGGGCGCGATGCAGTGCACCAGCACCCGCGAATATTTCAGCTCCACAATCCGGGCGGCGTAGTTGCCCGCCAGCGCCGTGGGCGGCATCAGGTCGCCCAGCGAGCAGATGAACGACAGCGCCGCGGCAATGACGATCTGGTTGCCGGTGGCCAGCAGCGCCAGCAAAAACGGCACGCCCAGCACCGACGCCGCGCCGTAGGAGGACACCGCGCCGAACGCCGGCATCGCCAGGCAGATCGCCAGGTACAGCAGCACCGGCCCCAGGCTTAGGCAGTTGATCACGATGTAGCCGCGCACGCCGGTCAAGGTCATCACCTGGATGAACATGCCCACGCCCATCAGCTTCCCCAGCACCGGGATGGTGGTGTGGATGGCGTCGCGCACAGTGGTCAGCGCGTTGAACTTGCGCCCGGTGAACATCGCCACCACCGAGCAGATCAGGAAGATCAGCGGCATGCCCAGATTGGGCACCACCGAGGGAAAAGCGCGGGTCAAGACCAGCAGCACCACCAGCAGGATCAGCGGCAGGTAGATTTTGACGCCGTACTGCTTGCCGATGGTGGTGTCCAGCGAGGCCAATACCTTCTGGTGGTCCATTTTACGGGCGTACCTGTACCCCAGCGCCAGCACCGTGACAATCGCGCTGGGGATGGTTAAGAGCAGCAGCGGGCCCTCAAAGCCGATGTAGGGCATGTCCACGCCGCCTGCGATGAGCATCGCGGGGATGTTCACCGGCGGGGCCGCCATGCCCATGATGGCGCCCAGCGCCAGGATCGCCCCCACCTTGGCCTTGGGGATGCCCAGCATCAGGAACACCGGGGCCACCAGCGCGCCGGAGGAAAGCACCGCCGCGGTGGAGGAGCCCGTCACCATGCCGGGGAACATCACCATCAGCATCAGCAGCACCAGCATCAGCGCCGGCATCCTGTGAAAGCGGTGGACGATGGCGGCGTTCAGCGCATTGAGCGCCCCGGAGGCTTCAATGACCGTCATGAACACCATGGCCGAGGCGATGATCAGCACCGTGTCCACATAGACAAACGTGCCCTCGAAAAAATGGCGCAGCGGGAAGCCCTCGCCGGCCACCAGGGCGCCGGCGACCGCGCCCAATACCATGGACAGGCTGACCGGCAGCTTCAAAAGGAAGTTCCCGGCAAGGAAAACGCCCAGCATGGTCAGTAAAATGATCAGTTCAATTTCCACTGCGGCCCTCCCCGGCGGCGCGCGCCGAAAAAAGCCGCCCCGCGCTTGCGGGGCGGCAAAGCATTGGTTACTGCGCGACCGGCGCGAACAGGTCCTTGAGCACCGTCATCGCGTCGGCGATGGTCGCCAGCAGCGTGATCGGGATTTCCTTTTCGGCGGCAAAGTCGGTGAACTTGCCGAGCACCATGTCGCTGAACGTGTCCGACAGCGCGCCGCGGCGGCCGGGGCCGCCCAGGTGGGCGAGAATCACGGTGATCTCGTTCTCTTCCACGGTCTTCATGATGGCTTCGGCGCGCGCGGTCTCCTGCTCCTGCGAGATACCGGCGGCGCCCAGGCCCTTTGAGGACGCGCCCGAGGCGATGATCACGGTCTTGTACTTGGCCACTTCCTCGGCCGGGGCGATGGGGTCAAACGTGTAGGTGGCGCCCACCTTTTTCATCAGGGCGTCCAGCATCGACACGTCGGCGCTCTGCCCGATGGAGGTGATCAGCACGGGATCCACAATCAGGTCGGCGGTGAACTCACCGTTCTCGGTGACCACGCGCTCCTCCTTGCTGGTGCGGAAGGTGTAGGCGGTTTCGGCGCTCATCACCGCGGTGATCGCGGCAAGCGCCAGCACAAGCGCCAGGATGCGGGTAAATCTCTTCATAGGGGTTCCTCCTTAGTTGTCTCGGGTGCGTTGGCTATTTCACCGGCTTGAGGATGCCCTCAAAGCCGTTTGCCACCAGGTCATTGAAGGTGGGCAGGCCGCTGATGGTCAGCGTCTTTTCAGGGTTCAATTCCCCCAGCGCGCCGATCAAATGCCGGCTCATTTCCATGTGGTACCCGGCGCGCAGCTCAATGGGGCTGCCCGCGTCGGTCAGCTCGCCGGAGCCTAACAGCCCCAGGTCGGTGATGTGCACATAGTTGGGCGAGATGCCGTCCTTGACCAGCGCCTCGGTCACCTTCTCGTGACAGAAGCCCATCACCGGGTTCAGGCTTTCAAACAGCGTGGCCATGGCCTGCGTGTTGTCGCCCAGCGCGCGGTGCGAAAGCCCCCAGCTGGTGGCGCCGCTCAAATCCAGCTTGAACGGATAGCCGTCCATGTCGCCTTCCATCATGGCGTCCAGGTTGGCGTTCAGGATGGCGGCGGAGCCCAAATCCATCGCGCGCTGATGGGCGATCAGGAAGTTGACCGCGCGGAACTCCGGGCTGGCTTCGTGGCCGTCATACAGCACGTCCACGTTCTCGGTTTCCACCAGCTTGCGGATGCCATAGCACACCATTTCCACCAGATAGCCGTCCTCCATGCCGGGGTGGTTGCGGTTCAGGTTGCGGATCTCGGCGATCTCGCCGTGCTCCAGCACGCGCCCGGAGGAGTTGAGCCGATAGTTCGGGTCGGGCCACTGGTGCACGGGGTTGGCCAGCCGCGTGCCCATGCGCACGGTGCGCACCGAGCCGTCAGCCAGCGTAAACGTCATGTGCCCCATCTGCGCGCGCAGCGGCAGCGTGGCCGAAAACGCGCTTAAGTTGGCCTGCGGCATCACAAACAGCTTGCCCTGGGTGACCGATACATTCTCTACATACGTAATCGCGTTCATCACCGCGGCGGTTTCGTTGGCGTGCGTGCCGCCGTAGACCAGCGCCACGCCGCCGGGCACGCCGGAGTCAAACACGTAGATGTCCGTGTCGCCCGCCGTGCCCTTCAGGTTCGGGTTGTACTCGCTTAACTTGGCCACGCGCGTGAGCGCGGGGTTTTCTGCATAGATTTTGTCGGGCTGCTGCATGTCGCGGAAGTCCTGGCCAGCCAGGAAGGCAAGCACGAGGGCAATCAGCAGCACGAGCACATTGCGTGTGGTTTGCTTTGCGTTCATATTGCTCCCCCTTACTTGATCAGCAGTGCCCGCAGCAGCAGCGGCACAAACAGAATGGCGTGGTTGATCGCCTTTTCCAGCGACTTGGCGCGGATGATGTTCACCAGCGCGACCAGGGCAAGGAGGCCGGCGATGACCAGATACAGGATGTGCAGTACGTTGATCATGTTCTCCTCCTTATATCATCAGCCAGTCAAGGCCCGGCACCAGCGCGATCACGAAGCTTAAGATCATCACGATCATCACCGGCATGCAGGACACAAGCGGCAGGGTGGGCATGGCAGTATCGCCGTCCAGCTGTGCGTTGACCGTGGAGGGAACCGTGGACGAGCCGAAGAACGAACGGTAGGACGCGGCGGCAAGGATCGTGCCGGCCGCCAGCAGGCGCAGGGGTGTGAGTTGATAGCCCGCGCCGTTGATCAGGGTCGGGGTCAGCGCGGCCAGCGCCCAGGTAAACGGTTGCCCGAACACGCGCGCCAGCAGGAACATCGCCACCACCGGGATCACGAACAGCCAGACCTCCGGCGCCTGCACCAGCTGTGTGTTCAGGTTGCCCTGCACGCCGGTCAGCCAGAGCACCTCGTTGAGCGCCCCTGCGGCAAACATCAGCGCCGCCGGGAGCAGCACGGTGTTGGGGCCATCCAGCGCGGCTTTGAGCGGGTTGACGCGTTTGGGCGAGAAGATCGCCGCCAGTATAAAGCCGATCAGGTAGATGACCGGATACCCCAGAAACGGCAGGTACATGTACAGGAAGTTGTGCGCCAGCACCAGCAAAAACACCACGATCACGGGGATCGCGCTGGCCATGCTGCCCACCGGGGCTTCCTGCGTGTCGTG
>JAGVSV010000248.1 GCA_019137115.1 Bacillota bacterium | reverse complement strand
CATTTCCACCGTGGTGCTGGTGTCCATGATCCTGCAGTTTACCGACATGAACTCGGGCTTCATTAACCAGATCGGCAAGGCATTGGGTGGAGAGGCCGTCAACTATATGGGCATACGGGTCGGCCGACTGCAAGAACCCCGAAGCCGCTGTGTTGCTGGGCGACCTGCTGCTGTCCTATGACGCTTCCATCCGTGGTTACTACGGCGAAAAGGGCGTGGACTGGGACGATGCGGATGAAGGTGCGCTGGGCATCAATGGCGAGCCCGCGCTGTACAAGCCGCTGGTTCCCTGGCAGGAAGTGGAACCGCAGAACCAGCACGTGGTGCAGCAGGTCATCTCCATGCGTGACAGTGCGTTCCGCCTGGGCGAGACCTCGGACGCCGATGTTGACCTGTGGAGCAGCGAAGGCCTGGAAACCTATCTGTACAAGGTAACTGCGGAGTATAAGCCCTTCACCCATGACGAAATGGTGGTGCCGCCGATCAAGTTCACCGACGAGGAGAGCGAAGATCTGGCCGTCCTGCGTGTGGAAGTGGCCAATGCCATCAAGGAAGGTGTGATTGGCTTCATCACTGGCGCGCGTGACGTGGACAACGATTACGCTGCCTTCCTGGCGGAGCTGGACAACAAGGGTTTGGCCCGCCTGGTGGAGATGCACCAGATGCAATACGACGCCCAATATGGCGCACAATAACCCACTCTAATCGCCCCGCAGGCGCTCCGGAAACGGGGCGCCTGCCTTGTTTTGCGCCAATGGTTGTGCTACCATGCCGGTAGAAAAAAAGCACGGCCCGGTGCGGCCGGACGGGAGCGAACATGGAGAAAAGAGCGGTTTTTGCGCATGTCGATCATACGCTGCTCAAGCCCACCGCGACGTGGGAGCAGATCAAGGTGCTCTGCGATGAAGCCATCACCTGGGGCATGGCGTCGGTCTGCGTGCCGGCGAGCTTCGTCAAGCCCATCGTCGAGACATACAAGGACAAGGTGACCGTGTGCACGGTCATCGGGTTCCCGTTGGGGTATGACACCACGGCCGCCAAGGTGTTCCAGGCACAGGAAGCCATCGCAAACGGGGCGACCGAAGTGGACATGGTGATCAACCTGGGCTGGGCCAAGGAAGGCGCGTTTGACAGGGTGACCGAGGAGATCAAAAAGGTCAAGGCGGCGGTGGGAAGTAAGATGCTCAAGGTCATCGTGGAAACCTGCTATCTGACCGAGGAGGAAAAGATCGCCCTGTGCCGGTGCGTCACCGACGCGGGCGCTGATTTTATCAAGACCTCCACCGGCTTTGGCACCGCGGGCGCCACGCTTGCCGATGTACAGCTGTTCAAGCAGCACGTGGGGCCGGATGTGCGCGTCAAGGCCGCCGGTGGCATCCGCACGGCGGAGGACATGGAAGCCTATCTGGCGGCCGGGTGCGACCGCATCGGCGCAAGCGCCGCGATCAAAGCCTATGAAGGGCGCAACTAACAATTTGGGCAGGAGGGCAACCGCATGAGCATGGGACAACCGGGGCGCGAGGTAAAGCTGGGCATCATTGGGCTGGGGGGCCGCGGACGGGGGCAGATGGCGCTGCTGGCCACCATGCCGGACGTGACGATCGCCGCCGTGTGCGACCTGTATGACGACCGGGTCAAGCTGGCCCATGACCACCTGGTGGAGCATGAGCGCCCCGCGCCCAAAACCACGCTGAACTACCACGATGTGCTCGCGATGCCGGAGGTGGAAGCCGTGGTCATCATGACCAGCTGGCAGACGCACATCCAGATCGCGGTGGATGCGATGCGCGCGGGCAAGATCGTGGCCATGGAGGTGGGCGGCGCCGCGTCCATTGACGAATGCTGGCAGATGGTGCGCGTGTCGGAGCAGACCGGCCTGGGCTGCATGCTGCTGGAGAACTGCTGCTACGGCAAGGAAGAAATGACGCTGCTCAACATGGTGCGCAAGGGCCTGTTTGGCGAGTTGGTGCACTGTCAGGGCGGCTACCAGCACGATTTGCGCAGCGAAATCGGCAAGGGCGATATCCGGCGGCATTACCGCCTGGGCAACTTCATGCGCCGCAATGGCGAGTTGTACCCCACGCATGAACTGGGCCCCATCGCCAAATACCTGGATCTGAACCGCGGCAACCGCATGGTGTCGCTGGTCAGCATGGCCAGCAAGGCGCGCGGGCAGACGGCGTGGCTCAAGGAGAACCGCGCGGGCGATCCCCTGTGCGATGTGACGTTCAACCAGGGCGACATCGTCACCACCATGATCCGCTGCGCCAACGGCGAAACCATTCTGCTGACCCATGACTGCACGCTACCGCGCCCCTATTCGCGCGGCGGGCGCATCCAGGGCACCAGGGGCATCTGGCAGGAGGACAACCGCGGCATCTATATCGATGGCCGCTCGCCGGTGGACGAAAGCTACTGGACGCACCAGTGGGAAAGCGACGCGGCCTACATGGACGAGTACTGTCACCCGCTGTGGACGGAGTATGAGGCCTTTGGCCGCCGCGGCGGGCACGGCGGCATGGACTACCTGGTGCTGCGCGGCTTCATCGAAAGCATCCAGCAGGGCAAGCCGTTCCCCATTGACGTGTATGACACCGCGGCCTGGATGGCGATCACCGCGCTGAGCGAGGAATCCATCGCCATGGGCAGCCTGCCGGTGCCGGTGCCGGATTTCACCGATGGCAAATGGATGAGCCCCCGTGCACACCACGAGGGCCCCTACGCGCTGGACTGGTAAGCGCTATTCGTTGGGCACGGCCTTGATGACCCGGTCGTCATAGCTGGGCGCGATCCGCTGTCCCGGCGGGACGACCAGAAACTCCTCCGCGTCCCACTCGCCCCACAGCAATTTGCGCAGCAGCCTGTCGCCACCCGGATACTGGTCAAACCGCCAGCCCTTCCGGGTGGCGGTTTCTTTGGCGCTGTTCATGCTTTCATCATCCGGGATGTTGGGCCAGGAGATATGCGCCATGCGCTTGTAGTTGCGCAGCAGGTCAGCCTCGATGCCCATCAGGTAGTCCACCGTGTCCTCGTCCTCATAGCGGTCCATGTATTCCTGCCGCTTGCGGCGCAGCAAGTCCTCATCCAGAAACAGCGCGCCCAGGTCGTACCATCCGCGGGTATAATAATAGGTGCCGCTGTTGATGCGGAAATCGTCGTCATACTGCGCCCGGGACCCCATCAGCAGCGTGATGCAGTCATGTGCGCGCGGGGCGATCAACGGGTATTTCCGGCTGCCAAGCCCCACAATGCCGTTGGAGCATAGCCCGTAGCCCAGCAGGATTGCGTCAATCGGCCGGCTCTCGTTGTCATCGGTGTGCAGGTCGTGGCCAGCGTCAATGGCGTCGATTTCTCTTTGCAGGGCTTCGGCCAGCAGCCTGGGCGTGTCGTGCAGGCGCTGGCGCACCATCGTCACGTCAATGACGTTGGGGCAGGCATAGATCAGGCTGGCGATTTCCCGCTGCAGGGCCTTGCAGCATAACAGTTTCAGGCGCATGCTACCTCCCGGGTGGATGATAAGCCGATTGTACCATGTCCGCGCTTCCCCGTGCATATTGCGGAAAAAGAGAGTATGATTATTCTGTAACAAGCAATGGAGGTACCCCATGAAGAAGTTTTTGTCGCTGATGATCGCCGTGATGCTTTGCCTGACGCTGGCGCCCGGCCTGGCGGAAACCGATGCCCCGGTGCGCGTAGCCGGTTTGATCGGCCCCACCGGGATGAGCCTGGCGCCCATGATGGCGCTGAACACGGGCGCCTATGAGTTTAAGCTGGCCGCCGCCCCCGAGGAACTGGTGGGCGACATTGTCGCCAACAATGTGGATATCGCGGCCGTGCCC
>JAGVSV010000133.1 GCA_019137115.1 Bacillota bacterium | reverse complement strand
GCAGGGACACAATCGCCGTGCCGTCCAGCTCCTCCGCGTACAGGCGTTTGGCCATGGTCAGCGCCTGCACGTGATGCTCCAGGATTTCCTCGGGCAGGTGAAGCAAACGCGATGCCTGCCAGATCAGCTGTTCGCGCGGCAGATATGTGTGCCCACTCGACCCCGCCGCATCCTGCAAGGCGTACACCAGCCCCGCCTGGAGCCGGAAATCGCTGTTGGCGGGGATGCCCAGGGACTGGGCGATGCGGTCGGCAGTGCGAAAGCCCACGCCATCGATGTCGTCGATCAGACGGTATGGGTTGGCGCGGATCATGGATTCTGCCTGAACGCTGTACTTTTTATGGATTTTTGCGGACAGACCGGGGGAGATACCATAGTTCTGCAGGAACATCATCGTCCTGCGCGCGGCGTGCTGCTGCTCGAAACTCTCGGAGATCTGCGCGCTCCGCACGCGGCCGATGCCGGAGATTTCCATCAGACGCTCGGGCTGCTCGCCCATGATGGTCAGCGCGTCCTCGCCAAAGGCTTCCACGATCTGCCGGGCGGTGGAAGCGCCAACACCCTTGATCAGGCCCGAAGCCAGGTACCGCTCGATTTCGCTTAGCGTGGTGGGGGTTTCCACCGCGCAGGAAGCGCTTTTAAACTGCCTGCCATATTGCGGATGCTCCATCCAGACGCCCTGGAAGGCCACTTTTTCGCCCTCAGACAGCTCCGGCATGGGGCCGGTCACGGTGATGACCTCGCGCCCCGAACGCACCTGTACGACGGAGTACAGCGTGTCCGGGTTCCGAAACACCAAATTCACCACCGAGCCCGCAATTTCCTCTGGCATACCCTATACTTCGTCCCAGATGCGCCGCGCGTTGTTCAGGCTGACCGCCGATGCGTACTGCGGATCTTCCAGCCCTTCAAACTCGATCGCAATGGGCCCCGCATACCCGCTGTCCTTGAGCGCCTTGAGCGCGGCGTATACGTCCAGGTCACCCTGCGCCAGGATCGATCCGCGCAGGTACTTGCCCCCGCGCGACCGGAACCAGCGGCCGCCGCAGTCAAACTGTGTGGCATCGCCGGGATCGCGGGTGCGGACGTAGAAGTCCTTCAGATGCACCATTTCGCAGCGGTGCGCCAGCGTGGCCGCCGCCACGGCCGGGTCCTCATCCACACAGATGATGTTGCCCGTGTCCAGCAGCAAGCCGTAGTTGTCGTCATTCACACCGTTCAATACCCGCTCCACCCGGTCACAGCCATTCACGAAAAACCCATGGTTTTCCAGCATGGTCTTGACGCCGCGTTTGCGGCCATGCTCACAGATGCGCTGGGTAGCCTCCACCATCACGGGCAACAGCTCGTCAAAGTCGCGCAGCGTGTTCTGCTCCAGCGGGCGGCGGAACGCCGAGATATCGTGCCGCATGCGCGGCATGCCCAGCTCGGCGGCGATGTCCACCTCATGGCATACGCGCTCAATGGCTTTCTCGCGGGCTTCGCCTTCCACCAGCAGGTCTGCCAGCACCGAATAGTTGACCAACGCCACGCCGGCATCGCGCGCGTGCTTGCGGATGGCGGCGATGCGTCCGTAGTCAATCGCCAATGTATCCGGGTCATCAAAGCGGAACGCGAACGGCACCAGCTCCATGCATTCCGCGCCCTGTTCCGCGGCCCAGTCGATGGCGTTCTCCAGCGTCATCGCCCCACGGGCGATCTCCCGGTTGAGGGAATAGGAACTAAGCCCCAGTTTCATAGGTACCTCCTGTGTGTTTACTCTGTCTGTTCATTCCCACGAGTCGCGTGCGGTTTGCGGCGGCTCTTGTTGCTTTGTACCAGGTTGTCGTAATGCCCGGCCACCTGCTGCATCACCTGTTCCCAGGGCTGGGGGATCGTCTCCCGTGCCGCAGCGCCCACTTCCTTGGCGCGGACAGGGTTCTCCAAAATGCCGGACAGCACGCGTGACAGGTCGTCCGCATCGTCCCGGCACAAAAATCCATTTGCGCCGTCATGGATGATCTCCGCAGCGTCGCTGCCCGCCACCAGCACGGCCGGCGTGCCCATTACCGCAGCCTCCCGCACCACCATGGGCGCGTTGTCATACAGCGATGGAAAGGTGAACGCGGCGGCGCGCGCGTACAGCGCGTCCAGCACCTCCATCTCGCCGATGTGTCCGATCAGGCGCACGCGGTCTGCAAGTTTCAACTCGTCTATACGCGACTGCACCTGGTCCATATCCGGCCCCTGCCCGGCCATCAGCAGCACAAACTCCTGGCCGTTTTTCGCCAGTATGGCGGCAGCCTCCAGCACGCGCGCCAAGTTCTTTTTCCAGTTGATCTGCCCGACATACAGCAACAGCGGGGTAGACCCAATGCCAAAGCGCGTTTCCACGGCGTGCAGCGCGTCCTCCCGGGCGGTGCGCAATGTCGCGCCATTGGGCACCACGCGGATGAAGCCGTCAAAGCCATACTCCTTGAGCACCTTGGCGGTGGTTTCGCTCACCGCCCACACTTCATCGCACTTGCGGTAGAACCGCACTACGTTGGCGACCACCAGCTTGGCCATCGATTCGCTGTGCAGCACCTTCAAAAAATCATCGTAATACTTGGAGTGAAACGTCGCCACCAGCGGGATGCCGCGCTCCTTGGCAATGCGCAGCGCCTCGCGCCCTGCACCAAACGGGCTGTGGGCATGGGCGATGTCCAGTGGGATCATGTCCATCCGCTTGCGGTAATGGCTGTCCAGGCTGGCGGCGCCCACGCGGTACTGCGGCGCGGTGGGCACGCGCATTGCCGCATAGTCGGCCAGCTCAAACGGATATCCGCCCCGGTGGCCGGTGTTGTACATGGGGGCGGACACCGTGACTTCGTGCCCCATGCCCGCCAGCGTTTCCGCATAGGCCAGCGCGACGCGCCCTACGCCATCCACGATGGGCAGAAACGTGTCGGTGAACTGTCCAATCCGGAGCATGTGCCCTCCTGCCATACGGCTGTTTGATGTCATAACTCATTATAGGCGAACACCCATGCGGTAGCAAGGCGGTGCTTTACAGCGCACGGACGCGGCGCTTATAATGCGAAAGCCGACACCGCAAGGGTCGGACGCCCGGCACTGTTACCGCAATACGTCAGGTACCCTGTTAGGACTTGAACGGAGGAACACCATGGATCACACACAGCTAAGGCGCTTTACCGCCGCATCGTTGCTTCTGGGGCTTGTCCTGCTCCTTGGGTTCACCCCTATCGGATTGATCCCGCTGGGATTTATCAACGTCACCATCCTGTGCATACCGGTCATCATCGGCACGCTGCTGATGGGGCTGAAAACCGGGCTCCTGCTGGGCTTTGCCTTTGGCACGGTCAGCCTGATCAACCTGCTGGGCCCACGCCCTTCGGCGCTGGCTGGGGCTTTGCTGGGCGCAAGCCCCGCGCTGGCGGTGATCATGTGCTATGTGCCGCGGCTGCTGCTGCCGGTTGCCGCCCACTATGCGTACAAGGCATATGCGCCGCGCAATGAGAAGCTGGGCTATGTGGTCGCTTCCATTGCGGGGTCGCTCACCAATACGGTGCTGTACCTGGGGCTGATGTTCGTTTTTTATCTATTGACGCGGCTGGACGCGCAGAAGGTGGCGCTGTTGATCGGCGGCACCGGGCTGATCGCCGGCTCCAGTGAGGCGGCGGTGGCCGCCATTGTGGTGCCGCCCATCGTGGTGGCGCTCAAAAAGCTCAAATACTTTGCCTGACGGGGGTTTTACATGATCTACACGATGGACATTGGCAACACCAACATCAAAACCGCGCTGTTTGACGGGGAGAAGCTGGTGCACTACTGGCGCATCTCCACCAACCAAACGTACACCAGCGACGAATACGGTATCATCCTGGATGGCATGTTCCGGCACGCAAGCCTGGACATGAAGATGGTGTCCGGGGTGATGATCTCCTCGGTGGTGCCCACGATCAACTTCACCATTGACCACATGTGCCGGGACTATTTCCACTTGGCGCCCCTGTTTGTCACGCCCGGCATCAAAACCGGCATCAACATCCAGTATGAAAATCCCAAGGAACTGGGCAGCGACCGCATCTGCAACGCGGTGGCTGCCAACTGGCACTATGGGGCGCCCTGCATTTTCATTGACTTTGGCACCGCCACCACCTTTGGCGTGATTGACGCAAAGGGCGCGTTTCTGGGCGGATGCATCTGCGCAGGCATCAAGCTGGCTGCCGAGGCGCTGGTGACGAAAACCTCCAAGCTGCCCCACTTTGAGCTGATCATGCCCGAGAAGGTCATCTGCCGCACCACTGTGACCAACCTGCAGGCAGGTTTGCTGTACGGGTATGTGGGGCAGGTCAACTACATTGTGGAACGCATGAAGGAAGAGCTGGGTGATGACAACGCCCAGGTGATCGCCACCGGCGGCCTGGCGCGGCTGATCGCGGGCGAATCAAAGGCGATCCAGCACATCGACGGGCTGCTGACCCTGAAGGGGCTGCGCCTGCTGTACGAGCGCAACAAACCGGCCGAACAGGCTTAGCGGTAGTAGCGCGTCTGGTACGGCGTCCTGCGGACGAAGCGGGTCTTTTTCCTGCGTGAAAACAGCCGGTACACCAGATACGCCGCGAGTACCACCACCAGCACCGGCAACAGCATGATAAACAGGAACTCCAGCGAGAAGCGGGGGAACGGGTTGGGGTCGTTGGCGGTATAGGTCTGGATTTCCTCGATGGAGGGCGCCACGGCCAGACGCCGGGCGACCGAGCGCGTGGCGATCAGCTCATACAGCACGGGGCCCTGCTCGCCGCCCTCGGGCATATAGGTCATGGTGCCCACCACATCGCCAGCCTCTACCGGTGCGTCCAGCACGCGGTTGTATTCGATGCTGGTGCGCGTGTTGTACACCTGTTTCCAGGTTTCCTCCTGGTCAGCCAGGCCGAACAAATGGTCGTCCTGGTTGGGGTCCACCTTGCGCAGGGACAGCTCCAGCCGGCCCAGGTTGGGGTCATCCAGCGCGAACGACGATATATCCACCACTTTTGGATTCAGCCGGAAAATCTCCTCAATGCTGGTGGACACATACTGCGAAAAGCCGTAGTCCATCAGCCTTCTGGTGTCTCGCCAGCGGCCGGCGGCGTTGGATCTGAGCACGATGGATATCAGCGACACACCATCCTTGTAGGCAGAGCCGGCATAGCACAGGCCCGCCTGGCTGTGTTCGCCGCTTTTGATGCCGTTGGCGTAGGGGTAATATGTTTCCTCCTGGCTGCTGTCCAGCAGCGCGCGGTCCTTCGATTCCAGCGCGCGCGGGCCGGACAGGTTGGTGCGTGGCAGTGTGCATTTCCACAGCGACACCACCTCGCGGAATTCGTCATAGCGCATTGCTTCCCGCGCGATGATGGCCATGTCCCGCGCGGTCGAATAATGATATTCGTCGTGGTAGCCGTGGGAATTGACGAAATTGGTGTGCGTACAGCCCAAATACCGGGCCACCTCGTTCATCATACCCACGAAGGCAGGCTCGCTGCCCGCGATGTGTTCGGCGATGGCCACCGCGCCATCGTTGCCGGACTTGACCATCGTCGCGCGGATCAGCTCGCCCAAAGGCAGCTGTTCGCCGGCCTGCAGGCCGATCAGCGAGCTGTCCTCCGGCACGCTGACCGCGTTTTGCGACACGGTGACGATGTCATCCGGGTTGCCGCGCACCAGCGCGATCATCGCCGTCATGATCTTGGTTAGCGACGCGGGGTAGCGCAGGTCGTCCGCGTTTTTCTCAAACAGGGAATCGCCCGAGTCCGCCTGGATCAGAATGGCGGATTCGGCGCGCAGGTTGTTGGGCTTCAGCTCACCCGGGTTGTTCTCGTCGTACTCCGCCGTTGCAAACGCTTGAGGAGCCAAAAAGACAAACAACACGAAAGCCAGCAGCAGCGCCGCGGCCCGGGCAGGATAACGATGTGAGAAAGCCTGCCTCACGTACGCTCCCGCTTGTATGTTTTGGGGCCCAGCTCATACAGATTCTGGCCCAATGTATCGATGATCACCGTCACCGGGAAATCCCGCACCACGAATTCGTGGATGGCTTCGGCGCCCAGATCGGGGTAGGCGATGACCCGGCTGCTTTCGATCGAGCGCGCGATCAGCGCGGCCGCGCCGCCCACCGCGCCAAAATATACCGCGCCATACTGCTTCATTGCGTCAATGACGGGCTGGGAGCGCAGACCCTTGCCGATCATGCCGCGCAGGCCCAGCGCCAGCAGCTTGGGCGTGTAGGGATCCATCCGGTAACTTGTCGTAGGTCCTGCTGAACCCACGGCGTGCCCCGGAGACGCCGGGGCCGGGCCCACGTAGTACAGCGTCTGGTTGCGCAAATCGATCGGCAGCGGCTCGCCGGCGTCCACCAGTTCGATCAGACGCTTGTGCGCGGCGTCCCGGGCGGTATAGATAATGCCCGTCAGCAGTGCCGGTTGGCCTACACGCAGACTGCGCGCGGTTTCCTCATCAAAAGGTAGGGTTAAGCGTCGTTCCTGCATGGGCTCCTCCTAGATGGTGCGCGTCGCGTGCCGTGCGGCATGGCAGCAGATGTTGACGGCCACCGGCAGCCCGGCGATGTGCGTTGCGGCCTGGCGGATGTGCACCTTCAGCGCGGTCATCGTGCCGCCGGTGCCCGAAGGACCGATGCCCAGCGCGTTGATGCGCTCCAGCAGCTCGTCCTCCAGCGCCGCGTACCGCTCGTCCGGGTTCTTCTGATCCAGCGGCAGGGCGGTGCATTCCTTGGCCAGCACCGCACTTTGCTCAAAGCTGCCGCCAATGCCGATGCCCACGATGATCGGGGGACAGGGGTTGGGGCCGGCGGCTTCCACCGTATCCAGCACAAAGCGCTTGACGCCCTCGATGCCATCGGCCGGCACCAGCATCTTCAGCGCGCTCATGTTTTCGCTGCCAAAGCCTTTGGCCAGCGCGGTCAGCGTGATCTGTGTGCCCGGCACGATGCGCGTGTGGATGACGCAGGGCGTGTTGTCGCCGGTGTTGACGCGTTCAAAGATCGGGTCGCGCACGATGGATTTGCGCAGATAGCCTTCGGTGTATGCCTCGCGCACGCCCTGCTGGATGCTCTCCTCAAAATCGCCCCCTACCATGTGCACGTCCTGCCCAATCTGCGCGAACACCACCGACATCCCGGTGTCCTGGCAGATGGCAACGCGCTCGGTGGCCGCGATCTCATAGTTGGTCAAAAGCTGATCCAGCACCAGCTGGCCCAGCGGCGATTCCTCGCGGTGCTTGGCGTCATGCAGCGCAGCCATCAGATCCCTGGTGCCCACATAGCTTAGCTCCAGGAACATCTCCCTGACGGTTTGTGTGATGGATGCCGTGGAAATCTCTCTCATATCCATTCTCCTGTGTCGGACAGCATCAAAAAGCGGTGTTGGTATGCCTGCGCGGCAGGCTGCCCTGCCCCCAGTGCCCACAGTTGCTCGGCGCGCATGTCGGCCTGTACGTGTTCATCGTCCTCTTTTGCCGGGCGGGTGATCAGCGGGAATCCCTGTTGCCGGAGGGCCGCAAGCAGCGGCTTTGCGCGTTCCCGCGCGCCCAGCAGGTAGGCGTAGCCGGGTTGTGCAGGCAGGCTGTCGGCGTCCGTTCCCAGCATCCAGTGCGTCAAGCCGCGGTTGATCCGGGCGCGGGGATAGCGGCGCGTCTTTACCAGCGCCAGCAGGCCTTCCCGTGATACGGCGTACCGTGCTGCGCGCCGGATGCGCATGTCCAGCCCTTCGGACATTTCGGGAACATGCCCTGACGTGTCGATGCCGGTTTCCAGGATGCGGGACAGAATCAGCGTATCCAGCGCCTGTGGAACATGCACGGCGCTGTGCGCCATCGCCCGCGTAATCACACGGTAGGAGGTTGCAGGCACCGCGTGCTCCACCCCCTGCCAGTCACCGCGCAGAAGCGCCGCCCGCACCGCGCTGGCCGATGCAAACCCCATCATGCCCGTATCGTGGTAAGCGCCCTTGCGCTTCACGGGCACCGGCGTCATCGCACTGCCCAGACGCTGCATCGCGCGCAGGTAACTTACCGCCAGGATCATGTTGGCTCGGTGTCGGAAAACCGCCTGCACGCCGGGCAGCGCCGTGTCCAGCGCCTCGCCCTGTGCCCGCGCGAAGGACTTGCCCTGCCGCAGCGCTTCCTTGAGGGCATCCTGTACGTGTGGCGAAGGGCGCTCCAGCATGTCCGCGATGCGCTTCAGGTGCGCAAGGTCATTGTCCTCCGTGCCGAAACCAAGGTGCGTCACCACGCCCAAGGCATCCAGGATGCGCACCCCGCCCATCGCGAACCGGTCGGCGGCGGCGCAGGAAAAGGACACCGGCATGCCCAACACAAGGTCAGCGCCGCCCAGCAAGGCCATGCGCGCGCGGTCCTGTGTGCCAAACAGCATCGGCGCGCCGCGCTGCGAGAAGGCGCGCCCAATCACGCACACCACATAATCCGCACCCGTGAGCGCCCGCGCTGTCTCCAGATGGTAGCCATGCCCCCTGTGAAAGGGGTCATATTCAGCGATCACACCACAGACGCGCATGAGCCCTCCCTGTACGGATTCGCTTCAAGTATAGCACAAAGCGATTGGACAGAAAAACCGGCCGATGCTATAATGCAGGCGTTTTGGATAGGAAGCGGGGGTTGGCATGTACGACGCGGTGATCATCGGCGCTGGGGTCATTGGCTGTGCGGTGGCGCAGCGTCTGGCGCTGTACAAGGGCAAGTTCGCGGTGGTGGATCGTGCCCATGACGTATCCGAGGGCGCCAGCAAAGCCAACAGCGGCATCATCCACGCCGGGTATGACGCCAAACCCGGCACTGAAAAAGCGCGACTGAACCTGAAGGGTGCGCGCATGTTCCCGCAGATGTGCGCCAAATTGGGCGTGCTGTATGGCAAACCCGGCGCGCTGGTGTTGGCGTTCAATGAGGAGGACAAGGCGACGCTGGAAGCCTTGCTCCAACAGTCCAAAGAAAACGGCGTGCCGGGGTGCATGATCATTGACCGCAAGCGCATCCTCAGGATGGAGCCGCTGGTGAACCCCGAGGTGCTATACGCGCTGTACGTGCCTGAAAGCGGGCTAGTCAGCCCCTATGAGTTCACCTGCGCGCTGGCCGACAGCGCGGCGGAAAACGGCGTCGATTTCCTGCTGGGACGTCATGTCACGGGTTTGGAGCACAACGGAAGCCACTGGATGGTGAGAACCGAACATGGCGACCTTGCGTGCCGCGCGGTCATCAACTGCGCAGGCGCCGGCGCGGAACCGCTGCATAACAGCATATCTACGAAGCCTGTGCGCATCATTGCCCGCCGCGGGCAGTATTATCTGCTGGATCACGAATATCCTTTGCGCTTTACCATGACGCTGTTTCAGGTGCCCACATTGATGGGCAAGGGCGTGCTGGTCAGCCCCACCACGCATGGCAACCTGTTGATCGGCCCCACGGCGGAGGACATCCCCGACGGGTGGGACGCCGCCACCACGCGCCAAGGCTTGTTTGAGGCGCTGGACAAGGCGCGGCTGACCTGGCCCAGTTTGTCGACACGCACGGTCATCACCAACTTTTCCGGCATCCGCGCGCATGAGGCCAACGGCGATTTTGTTATCGGTGCGGTCGAGGGCGCCCCGGAAGGCGCCTTTGAAGCCATCGGCATTGAGAGCCCCGGCCTGTCCGCCGCACCCGCGATCGGCGAGGAGCTGGGCGATTGGGTGGCCTACTGGCTGGGCGCGGCGCGCAACCCCAGCTACCGCGAGCCCACGCCCATCCCCAAGGCGTTTGGACAGATGTCCGACAATGAACGCGCGGCGGCTTTCGAAAACAACCCAGACTATGGTCGCATGATCTGCCGCTGTGAGCAGGTTACTGAGGCGGAGGTACGCCACGCCATCCGCCGCCCGGTGGGGGCGACGACGCTGGACGGCGTCAAGCGCCGCACCCGCGCCGGCATGGGTCGCTGCCAGGGCGGGTTCTGCAGCCCGCGCGTGATGCAGATCCTGTGTGAAGAGCTGAACCTGGATCCCACGCAGGTCACCAAGTTCGGCGGCGACAGCTGGATATTGTCCGGCGAACTTGCGGATGGTGCGGAGGACCTGGCATGAGCGTGCGCGAAATCGCCGTGGACCTGCTGATCGTGGGCGCGGGGCCCGCCGGGTTGGCCGCGGCGATTGCCGCCCGGGAGGCCGGCATCTACGATCTGGTCGTGTTGGAGCGGGAGGACTGGCAGGGCGGCATCCTGCAGCAGTGCATCCACAACGGCTTTGGCCTGCACCGCTTCAAGGAGGAGCTGACCGGCCCGGAGTACGCCAAGCGCGACATCGACAGCGTCCGGGTGCTGGACATCCCGGTCAAGACGGGCACCACGGTTCTTTCGGTGTCCAGTGAGCGGCGGGTGACCGCGATCAACCGGGAAAACGGGCTGCATGCCTATCAGGCCAAAGCCGTGATCCTTGCCATGGGGTGCAGGGAACGCCCGCGCGGCGCGCTGGCGATCCCCGGCACACGGTGCGCGGGCATTTTCAGCGCGGGCACCGCGCAGCGCTATGTCAACCTGGAAGGCTACATGCCCGGCCACCGCGTGGTGATCCTGGGCAGCGGGGACATCGGCCTGATCATGGCGCGCCGCATGACCCTGCAAGGCGCCAAGGTGCTGGCCTGCGTCGAATTGATGCCCTATTCCAGCGGGTTGACGCGCAACATTGTGCAGTGCCTGGAGGATTATGACATTCCGCTGTACCTTTCGCACACGGTGGTGGATATTCACGGGCGCGAGCGCCTGACCGGCGTGACGGTGGCCAGGGTGGACGACAACCTGCAGCCCGTGGAAGGCAGCGAAATCGAATTTGAATGCGACACGCTGCTGCTGTCGGTGGGCCTGATCCCGGAAAACGAGCTGTCGCTGGGCGCGGGCGTCACCATCTCGCCTGCCACCAACGGCCCCTATGTGGACAACCGGTTTGAAACCAATGTTCCCGGCGTGTTCGCCTGCGGCAATGTGCTGCATGTGCACGACCTGGTGGATTATGTAAGCGCTGAAAGCGCGCTGGCTGGCCAGGCCGCCGCGGCGTACATCCGGGGCGAGGTGCCCACGGGGCGGGAAATCGCAGTACAGGACGGCGAAGGGGTGCGCGGCACCGTGCCGCAGCGCGTCAAGCTGTCGTCCGGCGAGCAAACCACGGGGATTGACCTCATGTTCCGCCCCACCCGCGTATACAGCAATGCCTGGCTGGTCGTGCGCGCGGGCGGCAAATTGATGCTGGCGCAGCGCAAAATGATCATGACGCCCGGCGAAATGGCGGTGGTTACGCTGACGCCCGCGATGCTCAACAAGTTCCCGGATGCCCAGGCGATCACCCTGGAGATAAAGCAAACGAGGCCGTCTGACTGACGGCCCGTGATGCGGCGTTGTACCCTTCGCTTATGAGCCCGTGCGGTATCCGTGCGGGTTTTTCTGTTGCCAGCTCCACGTATCGCGGCACATGTCCGTCAGCGTCTTCTTTGCCTGCCAGCCCAACAGCCTGCGCGCCTTGTCCGGGTTGCTGTATACCGCGTCGGCATCGCCCCGGCGGCGCGGGCCAATCACATACGGCACCTTGACCCGGTTGGCTTTTTCAAAGGCGCTGATAATGTCCAGCACGCTGTATCCTACGCCGGTGCCCAGGTTGAACGCCTCGCTGCCGGTGTGCTCCATGGCATAGGCAATCGCCGCCACATGGCCATCCGCCAGGTCGCTCACATGAATATAATCGCGCACGCCGGTGCCGTCCGGCGTGTTGTAGTTGTCGCCAAACACATTCACGTGCTTGTGAATGCCCAGCGCCGTTTGGGCCACATAGGGCATCAGGTTGTTGGGGATGTCGTCCGGGTCCTCGCCGATCTGCCCGCTGCTGTCCGCGCCGATGGGGTTAAAGTAGCGCAGCAACACCACCGACAGCTTAGGATCGGCCACGGCGGCGTCGCGCAAAATCTGCTCACACATGAACTTGGTCCACCCGTAGGGGTTCAGGCACCCCAGTGGCGCGCTTTCGTCCACCGGCATGGGGGAATCGCTGCGGTACACGGTGGCGGAGCTCGAAAAAATCATGCGCTTGACCTGATGCGCTCCCATGGCCTGAAGCAGCCGAAGGGTGCTGATCAGGTTGTTCTCGTAGTAGCGCAATGGCTGTGCCACCGATTCACCCACCGACTTGAGCCCGGCAAAGTGGATCACGCAGTCGATGGCGTTTTCCGAAAAGATCCGGTCCAGCAGCGTCGCGTCGCATACGTCGCCCTCATAAAAGGGAAAATCCTTGCCCGAAAGCGCCTTCACGCGCGCCAGCGCCTCCGGATGGCTGTTGGAGAAGTTGTCCACCACTACAAGGTCCATGTCCTGCCGAAGCAGCGCCAGGCTGGTGTGTGAGCCGATGTAGCCCGCCCCGCCGGTAACCAAAGCGTTCATGGCGTTTCCTCCCTGATGATGCGGCGCATTTCGTCCATCTTGTTCTCCATGTCCTGAACCAGTTTGAACTGCGTGCGGCAGCGGTCCAGGTTGTGCTCAGGGCGCTGGATGTGAAAGTAGGTATCGCCCGACAGGTAGTCGGCCAAAAACCGCACCCCGCACTCCAGCGTCATCAGCCGCGCCGCCTCCGGCAGCGTAGCGATTTCGTTATCGGTCAGCCGGTCCGCGCACGCGCTCAGGAACCCATTGGCATACGCGCGGAAAAGATCCAGCGACATGGAAACCTTGGACAGGTCCTTTTCATCCTCGGCTGCCGTGGACGCCCCGAAGCGGATGGAATCGCCGAAATCATTGCCGGCTAGGCCGGGCATCACGGTGTCCAGGTCAATCACGCACAACGCTTTGCGGGTGGCGGCGTCCAGCATCACGTTGTTGAGCTTCGTGTCATTGTGCGTCACCCGAAGCGGCAGGTCGCCGGTTGCCATCATGTCGGTCATCAGCCGCGCGGAATCCCGCCGTTCCATCGCGAAACCGATCTCGGCCTGGGCCTCCTTTGCCCGGCCGATGGCGTCCTTTTCAACCGCCCCTGCAAAGGCATCATAGCGCGTGGGCGTATGGTGGAAATCTTTGATGGTTTCCTGCAGGCTGGCGGAGGGGAAATCGCTCAGCAGGTTCTGGAACTGGCCGAACGCCACCGCGCTCTGGCGAAAGTCCTCGCTGGTTTCCGCGCGTTCCAGGCAGATGCTGTCCTTGACGAACACATACGCGCGCCAGAAATTCCCCTCGGGTGATTGCCAGAAGTCGGTGCCGTCCAGCGCGGGCACCAGCGTCAGCACCCTGCGGGGGTCGCTCTCCTTTTTGGCCAGATGGCGGGTGACCGAACCGATGTTGCGCATCAACTGCGGCACATCAGTGAATACCCTGTGGTTGATTTTCTGCAGGATGTACGGCTCCTTTGCGTCGGTCATCATCAGATAGGTTTCATTGATGTGCCCGTTGCCGTAGCGCTCAAATGAGACCGGCTTTCCGGTCGCCTGAAACTGGTAACAGCTTTCCTGCATACGCGCCTCCGTCTGTGTCGTTGGTCAGGGGATATTCTCAAAGAAATCATTGCGAAGGATGTCCGGGCCCACGCTGGTATACGCCAGGCCGAACCGGTAACTGCTGTATGGATCGCTGCGCGGCCGGACGAAATACTCCGATATCCGATGCTGGGACTTGTGCTGGCCGTAGGCTTCCACCGCCACCTCAAAGGCAGTTTTTCCCGCAAACGCGGGCAGGGGAAGGTCCCAGTCCATGTCAAAGCTGTTTTCAGGGTACAGGTGCAGGTACACTTTGCTAACCAACCAGGCGCCGTATTGGTTGTAGGACGCGGCGTGCCGCTTGGGGTTGGCCGCGTGGACGACGTTGTTGAGCGCGGCGTCCGCGCACAGCATGTGCATGCCATGGCCGTACTCGCCCTTCAGGTCATGGGTCACCACCACCTCGGGCTGGTATTTTCGGTAGAGCTCCGTGACATAGGCGTTGACCTTGGTGTCCTTGGCGCGCTGGTAGGCGGTGGCCAACTTGGCGCTGAATGCGTCATAGAAGGGGCCGATCACCGGATAGTTGCGCAGCCCGCAGGTCCACAGGCTGTTGAGCAGTTCCGTCCGGCGCAGGGACGTGGGGGTAGTCATCACCACCGCCACCACATCGCGTCCCATCTGCCCGGCATAGTAGGGGATCGTGCCGCCCAGCCAGAGCACCTCGTCGTCCGGGTGGGCAAACAGCACCATCAACTCGGCTTTGGGCAGCGTGTCCTGCCACTGCTGTACCCAGGAAGGGGTGGCGCCTTCGCCCAGCACATAGATTTCTGACATCGCGAACCGCTTGCTGTTGCGCTGTTCCGCGCTGATGCGCAGGTGTCGCTCGCCGTCAACGGAATACAGCACATGCACTTTTTCGCCGGCGGGGTAGCGCGCAACCTCGCGCCAGGTGTTTCCATCCCTGGCTTCCAGGATGAAGGCGGGCGGCTCATCCCGCCAGCAGATATACAAGCCGTGGATAGGTTCCGGGCTGGTGATCTCGATGCGGTTGCCGCCGTTTTCCCCGCGCCACAGCGTGGCGTGATCCCGGTCGGTCAGCCGTTCGGCCATCCAGCCATTGGAGGAGGGGCGAAACGTCACCTTGTCGGACAGATCAGGCGCTTCCTGATCCGCCGAAAAAGCGGGGAATGCTGCGGCCAAGAGCATCAAGGCCAGAAGAAATTCCATCGTGCGCTTCATGTGTGCCCCCGTTGTTTAATGGTGCCAGTATAGGTTGGCGCACCGCATGTGTCAATTGTCCAATGCCCATAAAACCGCGCCAGCCTTTACATTGTTTAGCCGATTGCTTATACTGCACCTGTTTTTCT
>JAGVSV010000016.1 GCA_019137115.1 Bacillota bacterium | reverse complement strand
CTTGTTGATGCCAAGCGTGTATGCGCCCAGCTGGGTGCGGACGTTTTGGGCGCCCGCCTGTACCGCGTCCCGCACCCAGGTTTCGATGGCGGCATCATCCATGCCGGTGATATGGTAGGCGTACAGCAGCCAATCGAACGGCAAGCCCAAAGCGCGCATGTCCGCCAGCGCCAGTTGGGGCGACACGGAGGGCTGATAGAACGTGACCCCCGCCTGTCGAAAGTATGGCAGTTGGGCGGGCACCACGGCCTCGCAGTGCACAAAAAAGTGATCCGCGTGCGTGGTGCCCTGATGAAACCTGCGCCAGGACGGCACCACGAAACTGTCCCACAAGCGGGGCGGCAGCATGCTGGCCAGATCATCCGCCAGCCAGGTCCCGCTGGGGTCGATGGGCGGTCTGCCCATGAATGCGTTGACCTGCTGCTTGAACGCGATGATGCTGTCGGTCATCAGGCGCAGAAAGTACAGCGTTTCGTCGGGCCGATCCAGCGCGTCCATATAAAATGCTTCGCCCAAAAACAACGCGACGGAGGTGATCGGCCCTTCCACGCCCAGGCCGCCCAGCACTGGGGCATCCGGGAACACGGCGCGCACCCGGGCGGAAACCTCTGCGTACCGTTGGAAAATCGGGCAGGCCGTGTAGTCCATGCCCTGCGCGGCTTCCAGCAGGCGGATCGCCTCGGTGAGCGAATCGGTGACCGGGGCAATGTTGGGTTCCCCGTGTTCGGGCTGGCGCAGGGGCGCGCCCAGGCAGATCAAGTGCCCGTAGGAATTGGGCGCGGCGGTGGGCACGCGGGGCGCAAGCCCGCCATGGAAAGTCTCCAGCGTCCATTCGGTGGCAACCTGCCAGGCAGAGATCATCTTGTCGGTGTCCTCAAAAAACTCCCTGAAGGAGATGCCCGCCAGGTACGGCACCACGTCATGGTAGATTTCCACCGTAAAGCGCGGCGGCGTTTGCCTTTGCACGCTCGTCTACCAGTTTACGGGCAGCATGGCGCCCGCTTTCCACGATGCCTCGATCAGGTGCATCAGCGTTCCGGGTTTTTTCAGTTCCTCAAAGGAATGCGGCTGTGTTCTGGTTTCCACCATGGTCTTGAACGCCATAAGCTCCTGCTTGTAAATGTCGCCGATGCTGTAGGTGCCCATGTGCTTTGATCCCTTGTCGGTGTGCACGGTCGCGGTGTATTCATAGCCATCGTAATAATGGCCGGTTACGTCAAAATCGCCGTAGTCAAAAAGCACGGTGACGCGGTTCTTCCGTTCATCCGGGCAGGACGCGTGCACCCTATGGATATCGCTGCCGAACACGCGGAACATCATCTCCACCAGATGCTGGGCATAGAAGAAAAAGCCGGCATAGTCATTGACCATGTTGATCGGCGCCGACACATGCCCGCCCAGGGTGCGCTTGCCCTCCATGAAGGCGATCAGCGGATCGAGCGCACGCAGGAACTTGAGCGACGACCCGCCGCACACCAGCGCGCCTGCGGACTGTGCCGCGTCCAGCAGTTCGTCGGCCAGGCGCGGGCTGACGGTGATGGGCTTGTCAATGAAGGCGGCCACGCCCTTCTTAAGGTAGGGCAGCGCGTATTCATGGTGAAGGTCGCCGTGCCGCGCGGTCACCAGCACGCCGTCCACCTCGCCCAGGAAATCGTGCGGCGTCTGCGCAAAGCGGGTCACCAGGCCCTTGTCCCGCAGGCGCTGGTTGGCGGATTCGTCGTACCCATACGCGCCCACGATGGTCATGCCCGCAAAATCCGGGTCATCGCGCACCAGTTCCGCAAACGCGTCCGCGTGGGAGTTTTCGGTGCCCAGGATGGCAATTACCATGGAGAACCCTCCCTATGGGGTCAATAAAAGTCGCCCCAGTCTACCACATCGGGCAGCGGGGCGCCAGCGGTTGTCAGATTGGGTACGCGTTTACTCGGGCGCGTCCTGCGCGAATTCCAGACGGATGGACGCGTTGCTGGTGTGGGCGGACAGCCGCTTGGGGCCTGTGTGCGCGTGCCCGCGTAGGTTGTTTTTGCCATTGGAGGTTCCGCTGGTCACAGTGTACTCCTGCGCGCTGCCGGCGATGACCCCGTCAATGCCGCCGTTGGAGGTGCGCAGCGTGATGTCGTCGGCTTTCACGTCCTGCACATGCACGCTGCCGTTGCTGGTGCGCAGGGAAACGGCAGCCGCCCGCACCTTGGTGGCTTCTACCTTGCCGTTGCTGGTGCTCAGCGTGATCGCGCCCTGTGCCCCCACCTGTTCTGTCGTGATGCGACCGTTGGAAGTGGTGGCGGTGAGTTCCTTGGCCTGGGCGCGTTCAATGTCTACTGCGCCGTTGGACGATTTGATCATCAAACTGCCCCACGCGGACACGTCTTCCCAGCGCATTTTGGCGTTGCTGGTGACAAGGTTGGCCTTGCCGGCAAACTCCTTGGGCAGGAACACCTCGATGGGGCGCGCGGGTTCAAGAAACACGCCAATCCCCCACGCCAGCAAGCCTGCGGGCTTGATCTGCTCAAAGACCAGCTCGCCGTTTTCCACGGAGACCGTGTACCTGTTCTGCCGGGTCTGGGTGTAATGGATGACGACCTGATCGTCCTTGCCGGCGTGCACATTGACCCGGCTGTTGCTCACCCGCATGACCAGGCTGCGCACCTGGGCAGCGTCCCCGGTAAACACCAGGTCACCCATTTCGCCGTCATCCAGCGGTTCCGGCGGGCTTTCGGGCGCGGTGCCCGCACTGCCAGCGGATGCGCGCACAGCGCTGGCAACGTCCTGCACGCTGCCCAACTCGGCAATCACGCTTTCCTCGGGCACGCCCATGTCCGCCGCCTTGTCGAGGATCAGTTCCTCAAAGTAGTCCAGCACGTCCTTGCGCTCCGCCTCCGGCATGTCGGCCAGCGCTTCTTTGAGCTGCGACAAAAATGTTTCACGGTTCATGGCTGTCCCTCCCTGACAAATTCATAAACCCGGCTGATCTCTTCCCATTCCTTCAGAAACGCGCCGATGGCTTCGACCCCCTTGGGGGTAATGCGGTAGTACTTGCGCAAACGCCCGCCATGCTCCTGACGGTAGCTGTCCACCTGACCGGCGGTTTCCAGGCGCTTCAATACCGGGTACAGCGTGGACTCCGACACGGGAATCACCTGAGCCGCCTCGCGTGCCAGCAGATAGCCATAGCCGTCGCCCTTGGTTAACAGCTTGAGCACACACGCTTCGATCACGCCGCGTTTGAGCTGAGCATCCATACCATCCCTCCCTTCGCGGCATATCATACAACGCATCATATCGTCTGTCAAACAATATTTAATAGAAATGCCGGCGCGGTGTGCGCCGGCAGGAAGGCGAGAACTGTGCAGGGAGAGAATGGGTGGCTGTTGGTTCTTATCTTCTTATCAAGGGTGCCGGTGTACATATTGGCGGTCGGCCAATTTCTGTGCCGTTGGTGGTTACCCAGTCAGTCGGGGGCTACCCAGGCTGACAGCGGTTGTCCACGCCGTCAGTGGCTGTCCAGCCTGTCAGCGCTTTTGCAGGGTGGCGGTGCTTGTTCGGGAAGTCGGCGGTTTCTCAAACCTCTGGCGACTTAATCCTCCTCCATCTCAATGGGCACCGTTTGTGCGCCTTTGGCCGAGATGGGGCCCACTTTGTGCGCGACATACAGGTTGCCCAGGGAGAAGAGCGCGGCAAAGAAGAACACATATTGCGGGCCGATTGCCACCCAGATCCAGCCGCACACCTGCGCGGCGATGATGGTCAGCATGGACATGGTGTCGGTGCCCTTGAGCAGCAGCTCAATGATCACCCAGGAGCCGTACACGTACGCCAGCTGCTTCTGCACGCCGGAGAGCGCGGCCAG
>JAGVSV010000147.1 GCA_019137115.1 Bacillota bacterium | reverse complement strand
ATGGGATGGAAAAAGAAAAATGATGGTCGGGCATGTCGGATGTTTACCTTCCCTTTTTTGGTGTAACAAGTTAAGGTATGTATGGCCGTGTTCGCAGTGACAGGGCGATGGCGGCCTGCCCCGGAAAAGGGGCCATATTGCTTGTGTTCCATGGGAACTGGATAGGAGGAGCCATGTACAACCTGTTGATTGGCGGCGCGGCCGGCCAGGGGGTGGAGACCGTCACCGGCGTGCTGGAAAGGTTTGTGAAAAGCGCCGGGTGCGGCGTGTTCACATCCCGCGACCTGATGTCGCGCATTCGCCTGCACCTGAACGACCTGAAAGCGGATGGCTTTGCCATCGCGGATGTGTCCAACCCCTCGACCGATCCCCGCGTGATCAAGCTGGACGTGGTGGCCATCGCCAAAGGCCTGGGTAACCAGCGCGCATCCGGCTCCGTCGCCCTGGGCGCGGCGCTCAAACTGCTGGGCGTACCCATGTCGCCCGATGACGCGCCGGCGATTTTCGCGCGCTTCCTCCGGGACGATTTGGTGCCCGTCAACGTGGAAGCGGTCAAGGCAGGCTATGACGCCGTTGCCCAGCAGCGCGAACCGCTGCATGGCGATCACGCGGGCGACCTGCTGCTGTCCGGCTCCCAGGCCCTGTGCCTGGGCGCGATGGCGGCGGGCATGCAATTCTATACCGCGTATCCCATGTCCCCGGCCACGTCGATCCTGGAAAGCCTGGCCCAGCACGCAGCGGAAGTAGGGTTCCTGGTGGAGCAGGCGGAGGACGAAATCGCCGCCATCAACATGGCGCTGGGCGCGTCCTATGCCGGCGCGCGCGCAATGACCGGCACCTCCGGCGGCGGCTTCTCGCTGATGGTGGAGGCGCTGGGGCTGGCGGGCATCGGCGAAATCCCGGTGGTGGTGGTCAACGCCATGCGGCCGGGGCCTGCCACCGGGCTGCCAACCCGCACCGAGCAGTCGGACCTGAAGTTCGTGATCTCCGCCGCCCAGGGCGAGTTCCCGCGCATGGTGATCAGCCTGCGCAACCATGTGGATGCTTTCCACCAGACCGCTCGCGCGTTTGAAATGGCGGAGAAGTACCAGATCCCGGTGATCATCCTGACCGACCAGTATCTGCAGGACAGCATGGCCACCGTGACCGGGCTGGACGCCGCAAGCATCCGGCAGGTCAAGCCCCTGTCCTTTGACGGCAACGGAGAATACGCGCGCTACCGTTTGACCGACTCGGGCGTTTCCCCGCGCATTTTCCCGGGCGATCCGCGCGGGTTTGCGGCGGTGGACTCCGACGAGCACAGCGAGCAGGGCGAGATCATCGAGGATGCCGAAACCCGCGTACAGATGATGGACAAGCGCATGAAGAAGCTGGCGCTGCTCCAAGAGGAACTGATCGAGCCGGAGCACGTGGGCGACCCGAACCCCGACATCCTGCTGATCGGCTGGGGCAGCATGGACGGCCCGCTGAAGGAAGCGGTGGGGATCCTCAACCAACAGAACACGCGCGCGGCGGCGCTGATCTTTGGCGATGTGTGGCCGCTGCCGCAGAAGGCGCTGACGCAGTACGCCCAAAAGGCAAAAAGGCGCATCAACGTGGAACAGAACTTTACCGGGCAGTTGGGCCAGCTGATCCGCGAGCAGACGGGCATCGCGATGGACGCGAGCATCCTGAAATACGACGGCCGGCAGCTGACTGGCGCGCAGATTGCGCAACAAGCCATCAAGGAGGCAGTGAAATGACACAGCACCGTTACCAGACCTATGAAACCGCCTGGTGCCCGGGCTGCGGCAACCACAGCATCCTCAAGGCATTGCAGGCCACGCTGGAAAGCCTGAACTTTAATCCCCATGACGTGTTGATCCTGGGCGGCATCGGGCAGGCGCCCAAAACGCCGCAGTACATCACCTGCAACAGCTTTTGCGGGCTGCATGGCCGCGCGGTGCCGCCGGCGGTGGCCGCCAAGATCACCAACCCCAACCTCAAGGTGATCATCCACAGCGGGGACGGCGACACCTACGGCGAGGGCGGCAACCATTTCATCCACAACATCCGCCGCAACGTGGACATCGCACACTTCGTGCACGACAACCAGCTCTACGCGCTGACCAAGGGCCAGGCATCGCCCACCACCATGGAGGGCATGGTGACCCCGGTGCAGGTGGCCGGCAGCATGTCCATCCCCTTTAACCCGCTGGTGATGGCGCTGGGCGCGGGCGCGGGCTTTGTGGCGCGCGGGTTTTCCGGCCGGCCGGAGCATTTGACCGAACTGATGAAGCGCGCGATCAACTACAAGGGCTACGCGCTGGTGGACATCTTCCAGAACTGCATCACGTTCAACAAGCTGAACACCTATGCCTGGTACAACAACCACGTGTATGAGCTGGATGACAGCCACGACACCGGCGACCTGGACGCGGCGATCAGGCTGGCCGCCGAGTTCGGCGATAAAATCCCGATCGGGGTGCTGTACGAAAAGCCCATGCCCGATTACCACAGCAAGCACGCGCAACTGAAGGACGGCCAGGTGCTGTCCGGGCGCGACAACGACCCGGCCGTCATCAACCGGCTGATCAGCACGTTCGTTTAAGAAGAACCCCATGAAGCGCGAACCCCCATCGCTGGGGGTTCGTTTCTTTGTTGGATAGCGGTCATTGTTGGCGTTTTGCCTTGCGCCGTTCCCAGAGGGTGATCCACACCGCCGCCAGCGCCAGGGACAGCGCCGCCAGAAGCGCGGGCAGATCCAGCGCGTGGTCGCCGGTTTCCGGCGTGCCGTACTGGTTGACAAACACGGGCATGCCGGCATGGGTTTCGCCGTTCTTGATGAAGCGCACACTGGCGTACAGGCTGCCGCCGCGCGCCTGCACACTGAT
Organism: Bacillota bacterium; assembly: GCA_019137115.1. Taxonomy (GTDB): domain Bacteria; phylum Bacillota; class Clostridia; order Christensenellales; family Aristaeellaceae; genus JAGVSV01. The sequence goes on along the minus strand of JAGVSV010000147.1, from coordinate 1,278 downwards.
GCGGGCCAGGTAGGGTCCTCCTGCCTGGCGTACGCAGCGTCCTTGATCTGCTTGGTGAGCGTGATTTCACAATCGGTGCGCATGTTGCCCGGGATGATGGGCATATCCGCCGGGTCGTCCACAGACAGCCGTTCCCCTTCAAACACCGGGTACACGTCGTTTGCCTGGCGGGCCGCCCCTTGGAACATGGTTTCCTGCATGTGGTAGTTGAGGCGGAAGTTGCCCGGCTGCTGGGTGGACATGTCCAGCAGCAAACGCCCAGCGGTCATGGCGGTCTGCCCGCCGGTCGGCACCTCTACCCACCCATTGGTGGTGTCGTATCGCTCCAGCGTGAAGTCCTGCATCGCGCAGCCCACCCGCGCGACGATGTCCACCTGGTCAAACACCGGGCTGATGGCGCGGGCGTAGGCGGAGGTGATCGGTCAGCGCGATGGCATAGGGCACATACACTTCGCGCTGCTGTGCGGTTTCCAGCACAAAAAACGGGTCCTTGGCGAACAAATCCGTGTCCATCAGCCGGTACATTTTGCCAAACATTGTGCCATTTTTCATATTGTGCCCATACAGCACCAGGTTGTCATCGCGCGGCGAAAAGACGTTGCGCTGGTCGGCGAAAATGCTGCCGGACACGTTCTTGCGCCCGAGATAATCGTGGGTCATGTAGAATGTGTTGTCCCGGATGACCACGGGCAGATCGATGTCCCGGATGCCGGGGTATTCCAGCCAGGCGTGGATGTCGCTGTTGCGGCGCTGAAGCGCGGCAAAATCCCTGGTGGGCGCAAGGATAGGGGCGGGCGGGTCGGTGGCCGCCTGCTCCGCGTTGGTGACGCTGCCCTGGACGTCCGGTGGCGTCTCTGCCGCGTTTTCCACCGACGCAAGCGTGGGCATGGATGCCGTGGGCGCCGGGTCTAGTTGCGCGACCTGGCGCAGTTCATCCAGCTGTGTGCGCAGCTGCTGTGTCTGCACGGCGTAATGGATCAGCAAACCGGCTGCCGCAACCCCCAGGACGCCCGCCGCAACCCACACCCATTGGACAACGCCCGGGCGGCGGCGCTCCGTCCTGTCGAGGCTGTCGATGACGCGGCGATGCCTGGGCTGTGATGCTTTTTGGTTTTTGTTTCTCCTAAACAACGCTGCGCCTGACTCCGTTTTCCATCTGGTGCGCCACCGTTTGGCATGGGAATTGTGGGCAGGCAAAGGCAAAACTGGTCATTTCCCTGCGTAATGCCCGGTGTCTGGGGCTCCAAATGCTTCGGGCGTACCCGAAAAGCGCTACTC
>JAGVSV010000008.1 GCA_019137115.1 Bacillota bacterium | reverse complement strand
AGGGGCATTGTGCCCAAAGGAAGGGATCGCATGAAGGCAACCAGATGGTGGAAAATGGCGCTGCTGGCCGGGTTACTGGCACTGGTCGTGCTGTTGGCCGGCTGCAACCCCAAGCCCGACAACTCCGGCAACACCGGGGATGCCGGCGTGGGCACCGTGGAGGAAGGTCTCTTCCCGATCATACAGCCGGTGACGCCCACAGTAACCGTGTCTGCGAAAGTGGAGACGCCGGAAATCATCACCCCGCCCAGCGAATCCCCGGTGGTGAGCAGCAACGCCCCCTGGGCGGACATCACGGGCGCAATCCCCGATTATCCAACGCCCACCTATTCTGCGGCGACCACAGCGCCTCCGCCGATCACCCAGCCGCCCACGGCAACCCCCGCACCCACCTCCTCGGCGCTGCGTCTGGGCAGCACCGGCGACCGGGTGCGCAGCGTGCAGTCCCGCTTGAAAACCCTGGGTTACCTGACCGGCACGGTGGACGGTGACTTTGGCGAGGCGACCGAGCGCGCGCTCAAAGCGTTCCAGCAGCGCAACAACCTGAAAGCCGACGGCATCGTGGGCCAGGCCACCATCGCCAAGCTCAATTCGCCCAACGCGCTGCGGCCGCAGCCTACGGCATCCCCCACGCCCCGGCCGACCGCCACGCCGCGCATCAACACCAACACCTACCTCAAGGTGGGTTCCTCCGGGTCCGATGTGCGCAGGATGCAATCTCGCCTGATCGAGCTGGGCTACCTGGAAGGCAAAGCGACCGGGTACTACAACGAAGCCACCGAAGCGGCAGTGATCGCGTTCCAGAAGCGCAACGTATCCTACTCCGACGGTGTGGCGGGGCCCATGACCTTGCAGGCGCTGTACAGCAACACCGCCAAGCGCGCCTCGAGTTTTTCCGGCATTGTGGGCATGAGCCTCAAGCGCGGCACGATGGATTCCGCCGCTGTGCGCTCCATGCAGCAAAAGCTGAAGGACCTGGGCTACTACACCGGCGGCATTGACGGGGACTTTGGCGCCTCCACCGAGCTGGCCGTGCGCGCCTTCCAGGAGCAGCACCGCATCAAGGTGGACGGTGTGGCAGGCGAAAGCACGCTGAACCTGCTGTTCAGCAAGGATGCCCAGCGCGCAGGCGCGCGCCCGGCTACAGCCACGCCGCGCCCGCAGGTAACCCCGGTGCCCCAGTTCACGCCGATCACGGTGTATGTCAACGTCACGCCCGACCCCAATGGCGGCTATGTAACGCTGCGGCCGGGCGATGGCGGCACGCTGGTGCGCAACCTGCAACAGAGCCTGAAATCACAGGGCTATCTGACCGACGACGCCGATGGCAAGTACGGGTTGGCCACGTTCGAGGCGGTCAAGCGCTTCCAGGCGGACAACGGCCTGTCCCAGGACGGCATCGCCGGCCCGGCTACCCAGCGCGTGCTGTATGAGGGCAACTATCCGAGAGGTTCCTGACGGTAATGTCCATACACGACGCCCCCGCCGAGAATTGCGGGGGCGTTGCTTTTCGTGCTCCTTTTTTGTCTAGAAGAGCGCGTCCACAAACTCCCGGGCGTCGAACGCCTGCAGGTCGTCGATGCCCTCGCCCACGCCGATGTACCAGACGGGCAGATTGAGTTCGCTCTGGATGGCGACGGCGATGCCGCCCTTGGCAGTGCCGTCCAGCTTGGTCAGGATGATGCCGTTGATTTCGGCGGCTTCCTTGAACATCTTTGCCTGTGCCAGGCCGTTCTGCCCGGTGGTGGCGTCGATGATCAGCATGCTGCGCACGGTTGCCTGCGGGTACTCGCGGTCAATCACGCGGCGGATCTTGTGCAGTTCGTCCATCAGGTTCTTTTTGTTGTGCAGCCGGCCCGCAGTGTCCACGATCAACAGGTCGGTGTTGCGCGCCTTGGCGGACTGCACCGCGTCAAACACCACGGCCGCCGGGTCCGACCCCATGCTCTGCATGATCACGGGCACATCCGCCCTTTTTGCCCACACAGCCAGCTGCTCGTCGGCCGCCGCACGGAAGGTATCCGCCGCTGCCAGCACCACGCTGCGGCCGATCTCTTTAAAGCGCAGCGCCAGCTTGCCCACCGTGGTGGTCTTGCCCACGCCGTTTACGCCCACCACCAGCATCACCATCGGCCATTGCAGCGCGGGGCGCGGGATGTTCATCTTTTCGTAGAGCACCTGCTTGAACATGTCCTTGGCGACGTTGGCGTCGCGTACCTTTTCGCGCGTGACGCGCACGCGCAGGGATGCGATGATCTCCTCCGCAGCGCGCACGCCCACGTCGGCCAGGATCAGGATGTCGGTCAGCTCGTCAAAAAAATCGTCATCCACTTCGGGCGCGGCGGCCACCAGGTCGTTGACCTTGTCGGTGAAGTTGCCGCGCGTCTTCGTCAGGCCTTCCACCAGACGCTTGAAAAAACCGGCCATATCGTTCCTCCCCGCTAAACAGCGTAGTCCTGCAAGTTGACGGAGATCATCGAGGACACGCCCTTCTCCTCCATGGACACCCCATACAAGGCGTCGCACTGCTCCATTGTACCCTTGCGATGGGTGATCACAATAAATTGCGTGGTCTGCGAATACTCGCGCAGATAGTCCGCAAAGTATACGATGTTCGCGTCGTCCAGCGCCGCCTCAATCTCGTCCAACACGCAGAACGGGGTGGGCTTGAGCTTGAGCATCGCAAACAGGATGGCGATCGCGGTCAGCGCGCGTTCGCCGCCGGACAGGAGGCTTAACAGCTGGAGCTTTTTGCCCGGCGGCTGCGCGGCAATTTCAATCTCGCAATCCAGCGGATGCTCCGGATCGCTCAGGCGCAGTTCCGCGCGTCCGCCGCCAAACAGCCGCCCAAACGTTTCGCCAAAGAATTGGTTGAGCTTTTCAAACTCCGCCCTGAACTGAACCGCCATGTCCGCAAGCAGCTGATCGATCAGCTGCGTCAGGTCGCGCTCAGCTTTGAGGGTGTCCTCCTGCTGCGCGGTCATCTCCTGATGGCGGCGGAGCACCTCGTCGTACTCGGTCACCGCGTCCATGTTGATGGTGCCCAGTTGCCGGATGCTTTCGCGCAGCTCGGCGGATCGCGTTTCAGCGGCGCCCACCTCAAACTTGCCCTCCGCGCGCTGAGCATCGGCACCCTCGTAGGTCAGTTCATAGGAAGCGAACACGCGCTCGCTTAGCGCCGCGGCTTCGCCCTCCAGGCGGGCCAGCAACAATTCGTTGCGGTGGTGCTTGTCGCGGTTTTGCTCCCTTGATACATGCAGCTGATCCAGCGCCAGCACGCAATCTCGCTGGGCGGCGGCTTTTTCGCGGCGCCTGGCTTCCAGGTCGGCCACGTTCTGTGACGCGGCATCGTTGGTGTCGCTCAATGCCGCCAGGGATGCCGTCTTGTCTGTGATCTCCTGCGCCAGCTTCTCCCGCTGCTGCGCGGCGGCAAGGGCATCCCGGTCACCGCGCTGCGCGGCTTGCTCCAACGTGGCGATTTCCTTCCGGATGCGCTGGCTGTCGCGCGAGAGCAGGTCCAGCTTGTGGCTTTCGCGGGACAGATCGGCCGCGCGCTGCATAGCTTCCTCACGAAGGGTATCCGCCCGCTGGCGCGCTTCGGCCAGCGCCTTTTGAAGCGCTTCGGTTTGCGCGTCCATTTTTTCGCGGTCGACGGAAACATCGCGGGATTCATCGGTGACCTTGTGCAAATCAGCCTGGATGTCCTCGGTGGCCACGCGCAGTTGCTCCAGCGCATCCTCGGCCTGGGCAAGTCGCGTGCCACAGGCATCCAGCGCTTCCCGTGCCTTGGTGCGGCGCTCGGTGTCGCGGGCGACGGCGATGCGTTCCTCCTGCACCTGTATTTGCAGCTCCGACCACGAGCGGGTGGATGCCTCCATCTCCTGCTCCAGCGCGCGCTGGGCCGCTTCCAGGGACGTCAGCTGTTCCTTCGCCGTTTTGATGGCGGCACGACGCTCGGCCAGCTCGCGCTGGCGTCCCAGCAAACTCACCGTGCGGCTCTGGGCCGTGCCGCCGGTCATTGCGCCGCCGGCACGCAGCAGGTCACCCTCCAGCGTCACTACGCTCAGATTCTGGCGTCCTGCGCGCGATATGGCGATCGCGTCGTCCAGGTTGTCCGCGATCAGCACGCGGCCCAAAATGCTGCGCATGACGCCCTCAAAGCGCGGTTCATAAGTTACCAGGTCACACGCCACGCCCAAGCATCCGGGCATGGACAGCAGCCGTTCCTCCTCGCGCGACAACGTCCTGCCGCGCACCGCACTGATCGGCAGAAAGGTCGTCCTGCCCAGGCGGTTGGTGCGCAGGTAGTCGATCATGCGCTTGGCGGCATCCTCGTCCTCCGTCACGATGTGCTGCAGCGTGCCGCCCAGCGCCATATCAATCGCCGTCTCATACCGTTCCGGCACGCGCAGCAGCCGCGCGATGACGCCGTACACTTGTGGGTCATCGCCCGCGAACGCCAGCGCGCGCTTGACCGCCTGGTTGTATCCTTCATATTCGCGCGCCATGGTTTCCAGCATCGACAGCTGGTTTTCCATCACGCGCAGCTCGGTGCCCGCATCAACAAGCGCCGCCTGTCCCCGTTCCAGCCCGTGGCGCGCGGCGGTGACTGCTTCGGCGCGCTCCTGTTCCGCGCGGGTCAGCGTCTCCAGCCCTTCTACCGTTGCTGTCAGCACGCGCTCGGCTTCGGCGAGGTTGTTCGTAAGCAGAGCCTGCTCCGCCCGCGTGTCGGCGGCCGATTGGCTCAGTCGCTCCTGTTGCTGCTCCATCTGAAGCAGCATGGCCTGCTGGCGGGCCTGGCGGCTTTTGACATCGCTCAGGCGGTTGACCGCCTCCAGGATGCGCTCGCGGTGCGCATTGAGCGCGCGCTCCGCTTTCTCAGACACCTCGAGCGCTTCGCGCAGCGCCTCTTGCGCTTCCTGTTCCGCTTGATGCGCCTGATCGTACAGGCTTTGCGCCGCCTGCCCGTCATCGGCTCCGGCTTTCAGCAGCGCGTTGAGGTCTTGGAGACGTTGTTCCGCTTCCTGCTGGGCGGTCTGCCCGCGCTGTGCGTCCTGTTCCAGCGCATCGGCTTGGGATTGCAGTTTGTTTAGCTTGGTCTGCGCGGCGTACAGCTGCTCCCGCAAGCCATCGCGCGACGCGCGCGCATCGTTAAGCAGCGCGTCTAACTCAACCAGTTCGGTATCGATGGTTTCCCGCTGTCGCACGGCGGTGTCCGTCTCCATGTCCTGGGCGGACAAAACCTGCTCCAGATCAGCTGTCTGTCTTTGCAGCGTGCTGGCGCGCGCCTTCAGGTTGTCATAGCGCACCAGAAAGATATTCAGTTCCAGATGCTTGAGTTCCCCGGCCAGCGCAATGTAGGTTTGCGCCTTGTCGGACTGTTCGGCCAGCGGTTCCAGACGCTGCGTCACTTCGTTCAGGATGTCCGCAAGGCGCGTCAGGTTCTCGCGCGTGCGGGCCAGCCGGCGTTCCGCCTCGTCCTTGCGCACGCGGTAGGTGACGATGCCCGCGGCTTCCTCAAACACCATGCGGCGGTCGTCGCCGTTGCTGGACAGAATCTCATCGATCCTTCCCTGACCGATCAGCGAGTACCCGTCCCGGCCGATGCCGGTATCGCGGAACAGCTCCACAATATCGCGCAAGCGGCAGGTTGCCTTGTTGAGGTAGTATTCCCCTTCCCCGTTGCGGTACACGCGGCGCGTGACCTGCACCTCGCTGTAGGGGGATTTAAGTGCGCCATCGGCATTGTCAAACAGCAGCGAAACCTCGCAGTAGTTCATCGCCCTGCGGGTTTCAGTGCCGCCAAAGATGACGTCCTCCATCCTGGCGCCCCGCAGCATCTTGGCGCTCTGCTCCCCCAGCACCCAGCGCACCGCGTCGGCAATGTTGCTCTTGCCCGAGCCATTGGGGCCGACAATGCCGGTGATGCCCTCGTTGAAGCGGATCTCGGTGCGGTGCGGGAAGGACTTAAACCCGTACAACTCCACGCTGATAAGCTTCATCTGCCCTCCGCACCCGTAAGGGTGGACAGTGCCTTGCGCGCTGCGTCCTGCTCGGCGCGCTTTTTGCTGGTGCCCTGGGCGGTCGCCAGCACCTTGCCGTCCGCCAGCACTTCCACCACGAACAGGCGTTGGTGCGCGGGGCCGTCCTCGGCCACCACGCGGTACTCGGGTACCGGCCGCCCACGCGCCTGCAGCCATTCCTGCAGCGCGCTTTTGTCATCCACCGATTTGACCGAATGGATTTCCAGCGGCAGCCACAGCCTGTCAAAAAAGGCGCGCGCCGCTTCCAACCCGCCCTCCAGATAGATCGCGGCGATGACCGCTTCCAGCGCGGAGGACACGATGCTGGCACGCTCGCGGCCGCCATTGAGCGCACATTCCGCCGTCATGCGGATGTGGTCTTTCAGACCGATTTTCGCGGCAACGCGCACCAGCGCGGCTTCATTTACGATGGCGGCGCGCAGGCGGGTCATCTCCCCTTCGGTCAGTTCGGGGGCATGCGCGTACAGCACCTGGCTGGCGCACAGCTCCAGCACGGCGTCGCCCAAAAACTCCAGGCGCTGGTTGTTGTCCTCGCCCATCGAAGGGTGTGTGAGCGCCTGTTTTAACAACGCGGGGTTATGAAATGTGTAGCCCATCTGCTGCAAAAACGCAACATCAAAAAGCTGCCGGCCATGGTCGCGGCAGCTGTTGTCCGGGCGGAAACTACTGTTGCTTTTGCTCAATATAGCCAACGACGTCGCCGACGGTTTTCAGCGAGGCGATCGCGCTGTCATCCACCTGAATGCCGTACTGGTCTTCCAGATCCATGATCAGCACCATCACATTGGCGCTGTCCGCACCCAGGTCTTCCACCAGCTTGGCGTCACGGGTTACCTGGCTTGGATCCACTTTGAGCTGATCCGCGATCATTTTGGCTACCGCTTCAAATACCATGATGCTCTCCTTCCTGTGCGTTGATTCTTTCGTCAATGATCCGGGCCACCTGGCTTCGAACCATATGAACTGCCTGTCGAATGGCGCCGGCAAACGCCTTTTCGTTGCTGTTGCCATGCGCTTTGACGACGCTGCCCGCCACGCCCAGCAGCGGCGCGCCGCCCACCTCGGAATAATCCATGCGTTTTTTGACGCGGCCAAACGCGGGTTTTGCCAGCAGCGCGCCCATTTTGCTGCGGGTGTCGGCGAGCAATTCCTGCTTGATCATGCTGAGCAGCGTTTCTGATACGCCCTCCATGAACTTGAGGATCAGATTGCCGTTGAAGCCATCGCAGACGATCACGTCGGCGCGGTCGTGCGTGATGTAGCGCGCCTCCACGTTGCCCACAAAGTTAAAGTCCGCTTGCTGCATCAGCGGGTAGGCGTCCCTGTACAGCGCGTTCCCCTTTTCCGGCTCCTCTCCGATGTTGACCAGGCCCACGCGCGGCGTTGCGATGCCCACCACATGCTGCATGTAGATGTCGCCCATCACGCCGAACTGCACCAGGTAATCCGGCCGGCAATCCACATTGGCGCCGCAGTCGATCAGCAGAAAGGCGCCTTTGCCATTGGGCAGCAGCGGAGCCAGCGCCGGGCGCTCCACGCCGTTGACGCGCCCCAGTCGCAGCATACCGCCCAGCAGCACGGCGCCGGTTGAGCCCGCTGACACAAAGCCGTCCGTCTCGCCGGAGCGCACCGACAGCATGCCTTCCACGATGGCGGAGCGCTTTTTTTGCCGGATGGCAATGGCCGGAGCATCATGGTTGGTGATGGTTTCCGGCGTGTCCCGAAGCGTCAGCCGGTCGCTGACAGCGTCCGCGTCGTTTGCCACCATCGGCTCCAGCACGCGCAAATCGCCACCCAGCGTCAGGCGCAGGTCCGGGTCGGCGGCCAGCGCCGCGATGGAGCCGGCAACGGGCGCGTTCGGCGCATTGTCCCCGCCGGTTGCGTCAACGAATAAATGAACCAAATGCGTACCTACTCCACGGAAAAATAAAGTGCGACAGGCTTATTGCCCATCGCACGAATAGTACCATATTCAGTATGCCGAAACAAGCGCTACAGATCGCCGGGCAGGTTGCCGTATTCCTCGCGGGTGATCAGCGTCTTGCGCGCCTTGGTGCCCTCATTGCCGCTGATGATGCCGCGGCGCGCCATCTCGTCAATCAGGCGCCCGGCCCGGCCGTAGCCCACGCGCAGCACGCGCTGCAGCATGCTGATGGACATCTGGCCCGCTTCCACCGCCATCTCAATGGCTTTGGGCAGCAGCTCGTCAAACTCCGCGCCGTCCGCGTCATCCATGCCGACCGCGCCGTTGCCGTTGGCTTCGTTGCCGCCGCTTTCGATGTGCTCCATGATGTCCACGTTGTAGTCCGTCTTGTTGCGGCCCTTGATATAGTCCACCACGCGGTTGACATCGGCGTCGGTGATCAGACAGCCCTGCACCCGTTTGGGCGCGGAATAGTTGCGCGGCAGATACAGCATATCGCCAAACCCCAGCAGCTTTTCAGCGCCGGAGCCGTCCAATATCGTGCGGCTGTCCACCAGAGAGCTGACCTGGAACGCGATGCGGCTGGGGATGTTGGCCTTGATCACCCCGGTGATCACGTCCACGGAAGGGCGCTGGGTTGCCAGGATCAGGCAGATGCCCGCGGCGCGCGCCTTGGCGGTGATGCGCTTGATGTGTTCGTCGATGATCTTGCCGCAGGTGGCCATCAGGTCGGCCATCTCGTCCACGATGACAACCAGTTTGGGCAACTTTCCCTCGTCCGGGCCCAGCTTGGCGTTGTAGGCGTCCAGGTTGCGCGCGCCGCTGCGCTGCAGCTTCTGGTAGCGGTCGTCCATCTCCTGGCACACCCACTCCAGCGCGCTGACCGCCTTCTTGGGGTCGGTGATGACCGGCAGCAGCAGGTGCGGCACCTCGTTGTACGGTTGCAGTTCCACAAACTTGGGGTCGACCAGGATCAAACGCACGGCGTCCGGCGACGCGCAATACAGCAGACTGGTGATGATGCTGTTGATGCAGACTGATTTACCGCTGCCGGTGGCGCCGGCGATCAGGAGGTGCGGCATGTCCATCAGGTCACACAGCACCGGCGTGCCGGTGATGTCCAGGCCCAGCGCCACGGTGGTGGGCGTCTTGGCTTCCTGCATCCGCTGGCTTTCCAGCACCTCGCGCAGATAGACCGTGGTGGTTTTTTCGTTGGATACCTCGATGCCGATCAGCCGTGTGCCGGGGATGGGGATTTCCGCGCGCACCGGGCTTTTGGCCAGCAGTTCCACGGACAGGTTGTTCATCACGCTGTTGAGCCGGTTGACGTTGACCCCTTCGGCCAGGCGGATCGCAAAGCGCGTGATAGCCGGGCCATGCACTACCTGCTGCACCTGGGCGCTGATGTTGAAGCTGGCCAGCGTCTGCACCAGCTTTTCGGCCCGCGCCTGGTCGATCTGTGAGGTATCGGTGTTCTGGTTGGCGGGCGGCTCGGTCAACAGGCGGAGCGGCGGTCGCTCGTAGTTGGCCAGCGCCAGCTGCATCTGCCGGTCCTTGCGCGGCGTGCCGTCCACCATGCCGTCCATGCGGCGCTCGGGTTTGGAGACGGCAGCAACCGGTTTGACCGGGATGCGCTCGCCGGTTAGCGGCACAGCGGGGGCTATGGTCACTTGGCGCACAGGGGCTGCAGTGCGTGCGGTGGAGGGCGGGGTGGAAACCGTTGGCGTGTCCTTGACAGACATCGCGGGCGGCGTTGCCGGTGCTTGCGTTGCGGGCTGCACGGGTTGCGGGGGTTTGACGACAGGCTCTGTGGTCTGCACATGCACCGGTGCGTCCGCTGCCGCGCGTTGGATCGTTTCGCATCGCGGCGTTTGTGGTTTTTGAGCTGGCGCGGGCGTCCGCGTTTCGCTCGCGGCAACGGTGTTGGGGGGTATGACAGCGGAAGGTTGTGTGCGTGCTGGTTGGGGGAACTCCGGGTATGGCGCGGCCTCCCCTGATGGCATGGGAACGAAGCCTTCATCCGCCGGTTCCTGGGCAACTGCCCCGGGCTGGGGCGGCGTGTAGGCAGGGATCGGCACCTCCCGTGGCACATATCCGGTGCTCTGCTCGGCAACCGCCGGTTCATCGACCGAAGCATCGGCATAGGCAGGTTCCGGCGCATGCGGCCGTTGGTATATCTGGTCGGTGGCAGGCGCTACCACCGGCTCGTTGGTGGCTGGCACGGGCTCAACATGGGCCGCGCCTTCCATTGCGGGCACGCCTTTGCGCGCCTGCCGGCGGGCATCCAGCCCATGCAGCAACGAGGTTGGCGTGCGCCGGATCATGCCAAAGAACAGCGCGATCATGGACACGATCAGCACCGCCGCGCCGCCCGCGGTGCCCAGAAAGCGCCACAACGGGTAGGCCAGCGCCATACCGAGCCATCCGCCGCCGGGCAGCGGGGTCAACGTGTCCGCGTAGCGGCGGAACGCCAGCGACAGAAACGCGCCGAACCCGCCCGGATCCTGCACAGGCGCGTGGTTCTGGTTCACCTTGAGCACATAATCCATCAGCGACCCGAACCCCTGCACATTGGTCAGCAGCGTGATCGCGGCGCTCAAACACACATAGAACGCAAAGGACAGCACCCACGGCAGGAAGGACACATACCGCCGGGAGGATACCGTCAGCAGCACGCCCAGCCATAGCACGAAAACTGGCACCGCCAAATGCAGCAGCCCGCCCAGCCCCAGGGACACATACAAAAACCAGCGCAGCGAGATGGATGTGGTCTGCTGCACCAAGCCCAGCAGCAGCCCCATGCCAAAGGCGATCAGCACGATGCCGGCAGACAGCGAAAGCAACCCACCGCGATCAGACGAGCGGAGGGCTGGTTTTGCGGTTTTTCGCGCAACAGTGGCCAATCTATTCCCCCTATGTTCCAGCCGACAGCCAGACGGCGGAGAGCAGGTCATCCTGCCCGTACGCCAACAGCAGGCTGTTCTCGCCGTATTGATACGTCAGCAGCTGTCCTTCGGGCAACCCATAGGCTTCAGCGGTGCCCGCGTCCAGCGGCACGGAAGATGCAGGCGCACCCAGCAGCTCCTCACCCTCCGAACGCTGCGTACGCCCGGGGATCAAGCCGAAAAAGCTGTTGCGCAGCGAAACAATGCCGGTGACGACGCTGTCCTCCCCCGCCTCATCGCTGATGACCCACGCCTTGCGGAAAGGCGCGGCTTCCAGCTGGTGTTTCTCGCCCAGCGGAAAGTATTCCGGGTCCAGCGACTCGCCGAATTGTTCAATCAGATCGGTGACCCGATCGCCCACTACGGCGGGAATGCCAGGCACCATGCCCTCCTGCACCGCGGCGGCGATGGCTTGCGCGCTGTCGGGCTGGATCGCCCAGGCATCGGGCGTTGCGCCCAGCAGCGCCAGGGTGCCCTCGGGCGAAAAGTCCCAGATGTCCGGCACCTCAAAGTACGTCAGGCAGATGGCCACACTGCGCCCGGACAGCGCCGCGAAATCTTCGGAAGGGTAGTACAGCGTGATGCCGTTGCCATCCGCGGTCAGCCGGTCAATGGGGGCGGGCGTCAGCAGGAATGGATCCAGGTATACGCTCAACTCAGGCACGATGTGATCCAGTATATACGCGTCGATGGCTTCCTGCGCCTGGTCCCGGTTCAGGAAAATGGATGCGCCGGCAATGATTTCGCCATCGGACAGGCGGAACATCATGGGCTGCGTCCATACGCCGAGCCGTCCGCCTGGCATGCGGCCGCGGGCGTCCACCACCACGGTCAACGCCGAAGGCACGCCAGCGACCTGTGTGAGGTGCGCCTGGGATGTGACCGTCAACCCGGTCGCGCCGCCGGCCAGCGTGGACAGGGTGGCCGCGTGCTCCGCGATCCGCCCCTGCTGCATAACCGTACGGTTGATCAGATCCTGCACGGCGGGGTCGGGATGATTCTTGATCTGCGGGTAGGAAATGGTGCCCCCGTTCTCGGACAGCTCCACCGTCTCCACGGTGATTCCAACGGCGGGGGTCGGCTCAGACAGCGCGGTGGGCATCAACAAAAGCAACGACAAAACAACAAGGAGCCATCTGCGCACAAAAACACCACCTTTTGCCCAGATTGTACTGGAAACGGGCGAATGTTTCAAGTGTGCGACAATGTGTCACACTTTCGTTACAGTTGCGCGTCCGTTCCCGGCAGGGTGTATCCTGATTTGTCGCTTTTGCCCTGCTGCCGCAGGAAGTTCTCCCGGTTCTTTTCCACATAGAGGTCATATAATTCCTGCGCATCCATGTTCAGGCGCAGGCACATGCTGACGAAAAAATGCAGGATGTCCACCACTTCGCCCTTGGCCAGCGCGGGATCAAACTCCTTTTTGTTCTTCCACCATTTGAAGTTGACCTCGTCCAGCAACTCCGCCATTTCACTGAGCATCGCAAGCGTCAGGCGCTGGATCCAGGTCTCGGTGTCCGTGTTGTGCAGGCCCCGCGCTTCGCCCAGGTCATCGTTGAACATCTTCTGCAGGCGGAAGATCTCCTCGAGTTTATCCACCGTACAACTCCTTCTTCGCCCAGTCCACCAGGGTCGTGGCTTTCCTGCCCACCGCAGCTAAGTTGCCCGGTTTGCCCAGCGAATGGTGGGCCACGCGCATCACATCCTCCGCCGTGACTTTGTCAATGCCCTTGAGGATGGCCGACGGGGTGCGAACGCGGTTGCGCACCAATATGCCGCTGCCCAGGGACGCCATGCGGTGGTAAGCGCTCTCCTGCGCGAGCACGTAGCTGGTTTTGATCTGCGTTTTGCCCTGGATGATTTCCTGTTGCGTTACGCCGTCTGTCAGCAGCCGCACGCGCTCCTCCTCCATCTGCCTGAGCACGCTGCGGGCGCTGGCCGGCGCGGTGGCCGCGTACATCTGGAAATCCCCGCACGGCGGGTACATGCTAGCGGCGGAGTAGACGTTGTACGCCATGCCGGATGCCTCGCGGATGCGCTGGAACAGGCGGGAGGACATGGAGCCGCCGAAAATGTTGTTGAGCACCATCATCGCGTAGGAATCCCGGCTTTTCATCGGCAAGCCGGGGTAGCTCAGGCACAGGTGCGTTTGCTCGGACGGCGCGTCGGTGGCAAGAAAATGGCGCTGGTTCGTTTTGGCGCGCGGATACTCGCTGACGCCTTCTGTAGATGCCCAGTCGCCCAGGTATTTTTCTGCCAGCGCCCACACCTGCTCGCGGGTAACCTGCCCGGCCAGCGCCAGCACGGTGTTGGCCGGATGGTAATGCTTCTCCCGGAACGCACGCACGGCTGAGCGGTCGTACCCTTTGACGCGGTCGGTAGCACCCAGCACGGTTTGCGCCAGCGCGCTGCCTTCATAGGTGGCGCGGCTGATCAGGTCGTCCGCCACGTCCTCGTAGTTGTCCTGCGCCATACGGATTCCCTCCAGCACGACGTTCTTCTCACGCTCCAGGTCGTCCACATCCAGCGACGGGCGGCGCACAAACTCGGTCAGAAGGGAGACGGCTTCCTCCAGGTTCTCGTCGGTCACGTTGGCATAGTACACGGTCAGCGTCTTGCTGGTGGCGGCGTTGACGTTGCCGCCGATCATGTCCATGCGCATTGCCAGGTCCCGGGCGGTAAACCCCGGCGTGCCCTTGAACGACATGTGCTCGTTCAGATGCGACAGGCCGTTTTCCTCACCGGTTTCCAGCATGGCGCCCGCGCGCACCCAAAGGCCCACCGAGACGGAGCGCAGGCGGGGCATGCGCTCCCACACGACGCGCAGCCCGTTCTTAAGGGTGATCAAGTTCGGCATGGTTCTCCTTAATACAAGCGGGGAACCGCGATGGGTTCCCCGCACAGTGTTATGTATTGCGGTTAGTTGTTGGGGCGGCCGTCGCGGCGCGGCGGACGCTGCCTGTCGTCGGAGGAGCGGACAAACGGCTTGCGCCCATACACCATGTCGTTGCGGATCAGGTTGACGCGGCCCTGGGAGTCAATCTCGGAAACCTTGACCTCCACCTCGTCGCCCACGTTGAGCACGTCCTCCACCTTTTCCACGCGTTCGTTGGACAGCTTGGAGATGTGCAGCAATCCGTCCTTGCCGGGCAGGAGCTCCACAAAGGCGCCCAGCGTGCTCATCACGCGCACAACCTTGCCCTGGTAGACAGCGCCGACCTCCACGTCCTTGGCGATGCCCTCGATGATCTTGCGCGCTTTGTCCGCCGCCGCTTCATCCGGCGTGGCGATTGCCACGCGGCCGTCATCCTCAATGTCGATCTTCACACCGGTGTCGGCGATGATCTTGTTGATCATCTTGCCGCCGGGCCCGATGACTTCGCGGATCTTGTCCGGGTTGATCATGAAGGTGATGATCTTGGGCGCATACTTGCTCAGCGTCTCACGCGGCTGGGCCAGCGACTCCAGCATGATCCGGAGGATATGCAGCCTGCCGTCCAGCGCCTGGCGCAATGCCTGCTGCAGGATAGGCTTGTCAATGCCCTTGATCTTGATGTCCATCTGGATGGCGGTGATGCCGTTCATCGTGCCTGCGACCTTAAAGTCCATGTCGCCCAGGAAATCTTCCAGGCCCTGGATGTCGGTGAGCACCGCCACGCGGTCGGACGTGTCGTCCTTGATCAGGCCCATGGCCACACCGGCAACCGGCGCTTTGATCTTGACGCCGGCGTCCATCAGCGACAGCGTGCTGCCGCACACTGATGCCATCGAGGACGAGCCATTGCTAGACAGCACCTCGCTGACCAGGCGCAGCGCGTACGGGAATTCCTCCTCGTTGGGAATCACAGGCTCCAGCGCCCGCTCCGCCAGCGCGCCGTGGCCGATCTCACGGCGGCCCGGCGAGCGCATGCGCCCGGCTTCACCGGTGGCGTACGGCGGCATGTTGTAATGGTGGATGTAGCGCTTGCTGTCCTCGTTGGACAGGCCGTCCAGCATCTGCACCTCGCGCAGGGAGCC
>JAGVSV010000267.1 GCA_019137115.1 Bacillota bacterium | reverse complement strand
ACATACGCGCGGTGGGCGATGGACAGCGCCATGTGCGCGTTCTGTTCCACCAGCAGCACGGTGGTGCCGCTGCTGTTGATGTCGCGGATGATCGAGAAAATTTCCTGCACTAGCAGGGGCGCCAGGCCCATGGACGGCTCATCCATCATCAGCAATTTGGGGTGGCTCATCAGCGATCGGCCCATCGCCAGCATCTGCTGCTCCCCGCCGGAGAGCGTTCCGGCCATCTGCCTGCGCCGCTCACGAAGGCGGGGGAAATGCGCAAAAACCATCTCCAGGTCCTTTGGCACCTGCGCCGCGTCCTGCGCATAGGCGCCCATCTCCAGATTTTCCAGCACCGTCATGCGCGAGAACACACGCCGGCCTTCGGGCACATGCACCAACCCCTGGGCGACCAGCTGGTGCGCCGGGCGCTTTTTGATGGATTCGCCGTTGAACGTGATTTCCTGTGCCTGAAAAGGGATCAAGCCGGACAGCGCGTGCAGGATGGACGTTTTGCCCGCGCCGTTGGCTCCCACCAGCGTAACGATCTCGCCGTCGGCGACATGGAACGAGACATCGTGCAGCGCATGGATGGCGCCATAGTATACATTCAGGTTCTCAACCTTCAGCATGCGCGACCTCCAATGTTGACGCTTCCTCTTCCGGCATGCCCAGGTACGCGGTGATTACTTCCTGGTTGTAGCGGATCTGTTCCGGCGTACCCTCGGCGATGACCTGCCCGTAGTTGAGCACATAGATGCGCTCACAGATGCCCATCACCAGCCGCATGTCGTGTTCAATCAGCAGGATGGCTACTGAGAACTTGCTGCGGATCGTTTTGATGGTTTGCATCAGCTCCTGGGTTTCAATCGGGTTCATGCCGGCGGCCGGTTCGTCCAGCAGAAGCACCTTGGGGTTGGAGGCCAGCGCGCGGCAGATTTCCAGCTTGCGCTGCTGGCCGTAGGGCAGGCTGTGGGCGGGAAAGTCAGCGGTTTCCTCCATATCGAACACGCGCAGCAGCTCCCGGGCGCGGATGTCAATGCCGCGCTCCTCGCTGGCGTACTGCGCGCCGCGGATCACGCCGTTGATGGGGGAATAGTGCATGCGGGTATGGAAGGCCACCTTGATGTTTTCCATAACGGTCATCGATTTAAACAGACGGATGTTCTGGAAGGTGCGGGCGATACCGCTTTCAGTGATCCCATGCGTGGGCTTGCCCAGGATGGATTTGCCCAGCAGCACGATGTCGCCCTCGGTGGGCTGGTAGATGCCGGTGAGCAGATTAAACACCGTGGTCTTGCCCGCACCGTTGGGGCCGATCAGCCCGACAATCTCGTTGTTCATCAGCCGCAGGCTGACATCGGTGGCCGCTTTGAGCCCGCCGAAGGTGATGCCCAAACCGACGGTTTCCAGAACCGGCTGATCCTCCCATATGTCATAGCGCGGCACGAAGGGCATTTTGGCCTGTCCGCGCTTGATGCCAAGCAGCTTGTTGATCCAGGCCACCGCTGCGTCCCAGGTTTGCACCAGCGAAAACTCATGGGTGCCCATCAGCCCGGACGGCCGGAACAGCATCATGAGGATCAGCAGCAGCGCGTAAATGATCAGGCGGTACTCCGCGAGCCCGCGCAGCACCTCAGGCAGCGCCACCAGCACGATAGAAGCGACCACGGAGCCCGTGATGGAGCCCATACCGCCCAGCACCACCATGACCAGGTACTCAATCGATTTGTTGAAGCCGAACATCTTGGCGTTCAGGATGCTGGTCTGGTGCGCAAACAAGCCGCCGGCGATGCCGGCAAAGAAGGCGGCCACCGTGAACGCGAACAGCTTGTAGCGCGTGGTGGGGATGCCGGTTGCTTCGGCGGCCACTTCGTTCTCGCGGATGGAGATGATGGCGCGCCCGTGCCGGGATCTGCCCAGCGTAAAGATACTGGTGATAATCAGCACGGTAATGAAGAACACCAGACCGAACTGGATGGTGCTGGACAGCGCGCGATCCTCCGAAAAAGCCCTGGACATACGCGTGATGCGCGTCAACCCGGACGCGCCGCCGGTAAAGGAAAGGTTCTCGATGACCACGCGGATGATCTCGCCAAAGCCCAGCGTAATGATGGCCAGGTAGTCCCCGCGCAGGCGCAGCGCAGGAATGCCGATCAGCATGCCAAAGACCGCCGCCACCGCGCCGCCCAGCAGCAGGGATATGGGCAGGGATACAGCAAACGCCATGCCCGATTGCATGGTGAACAGCGCGGACGCGTACGCGCCGATGGCCATGAACCCGGCGTGGCCCAGCGCCAGCTGCCCCAACAGCCCCGTGGTCACATTGAGGCTGACCGTCATGATGATGGTGATGCACACCGTGATCAGGATGTTGGAGAGATAGTTGTTCAGCGTGCCTGTCAAAATCAGGATGCTGACGGTGATATAAAACAGCAGGATCGCAAAGATGTTCAGCGTGACTGCGCGGGCTTTCTTGCTCATGCTACCCCCCTATACCTTTTCCCGCGAGCGGCTGCCGATCAGCCCGGTGGGCTTGAAGAGCAGCACGATAATGAGGATGCCATATACGACCGCATCCGACATCTGGGTGGAGATGTACGCCTTGGTCAGGCTCTCAGCAATGCCCATCACAAAGCCGCCCAGCATGGCACCCGGGATCACGCCGATGCCGCCCAGCACCGCCGCGATAAACGCCTTCAGGCCGGGCAGGGAGCCCATCGTTGGGGACACCGCGGGGTACGCCATGCAATAGAGGAAGGCGCCAATGCCAGCCAGCGCGCAGCCCACCGCAAAGGTGACGGTGATCGTCGTGTTGACATTGATGCCCATCAGCAGGGCCGTGCTGTAATCCTCGCTGACCGCCCGCATGGCTTTGCCCGGCTTGGTGGTCTGCACAAAGACCTGCAGGATGACCATCAGCGCCGCAGACACAGCCACGGTCAGCACGGTGACAAAGCTGATCCGCAACCCAAATACGTCCAGAGAGTCCACCTGCAGCAGCGTGGGGAAGGGGCGTGACTGTGCGCCGAACACCAGCAGCGCGGCGTTCTGCAGCAGCATGCTGACGCCAATGGCGGTGATCAGCGACGAAATGCGCGCGGACGACCGCAGCGGCTTGTAGGCAACCCGCTCAATCACCACGCCAAACAGCACGCACATCAAAATGGTGGCCAGCAGCGCTGCCGGCGCTGACCACCCAAGCGATGTGAGCGTGATGACCGCAGTGTACGCGCCGATCATCAAAATGTCACCGTGGGCAAAGTTGATCAGCTTGACGATGCCATACACCATGGTATAGCCCAGCGCGATGAGCGCGTAGATGCTGCCCACGTGCAGCCCGTTGATCAACTGGTTGAGGAACAAGATCATTCGATCACCTCGCGGCCCGGTTCACTGCGCAGGGCAGCCCGCCCTTGGGATGTAGAAACCATCTGGTACACATAGAAACATATATACAACAGGAAGCGCCTTGGCGCAAGCCCGGGACCTGATTTGCGTCGCCCCATCCATCCCATTGCCGCCACACAGGGCAAAGGGGAGGAAAAGCTCCTCCCCTATGGATGATGCGGGTGCGTGCTTACGGATCGACCTTGGCCAGGAACTCCTTGTTGCCCTCCGCGTCAAACGTGAGCAGGAATGCCGACTTGCTGTCAGGGTCGTTGTGGTCGTCAAACGTGATTCTGCCGGAAACCGCCATCAGATCGGTGGCCTTGATCGCCGCCACAACGGCTTCCTTGTCGGTCGTGCCGGCTTTTTCGATCGCGGACAGGAGCACCAGGGCGGCGTCGTATCCGGTGGCAGCAAAGGAGATGGTGGGCAGTTTGTTGTACTCCGCCTGGTACGCTTCGACAAACTCCTTGGCCAACGGGTTGTCCGACTCCACCGCAAAGTGATCCGGGTACACCAGGTTGACCAGCAGGCTCTTGTCGCTGAT
>JAGVSV010000025.1 GCA_019137115.1 Bacillota bacterium | reverse complement strand
CCTACGTCCTGTACGCTGAGGAGCTCAAGCGCCTGATCGGCATGTGGCAGGACGGGGGCATCCGGGTATGGAGCGTGCATGTTCCCGGCGGCCGCACGATCGATATCTCCCACAGAGAATACGCCAACCGGGGCATCGAGCTGGTCAGCGGCTATATGGACGTCTGCGCGCGGATGGGGGTGGACAAGGTGGTGCTGCACCCCAGCTATGAGCCGATCGCGACCAATGACCGGCCGCAGAGAATCGCAACTGCCCAGCAGTCCATCCGCGCGCTGCATCACCCGGGCGTGCGCATCGCGGTGGAAACATTGCCGCGCACCTGCCTGTGCAACACGATGGCGGAAACTGTGGCGCTGCTTGCGCCGCTTTCGGGCCTCGCGTATGCCTGTGTGGACGTCAACCACTGCCACCGCGACCCACCCGAGCAGGTGATTGCCGCCGTGGCCGACCGGCTGATCACCCTGCACATATCCGACGATGATGGCCTGGATGAAAAGCACTGGTACCCCGGAAAGGGCGTGCTGAACTGGAACGCCATCATCAAGGCGCTGGAGGATGCCGACTACACCGGCTGCTTCCTGTATGAGCTGAGCGGCAAGGATGAGGATCCCATGGACATCCGCAGGAATTTCGACGGCCTGCTGGAAGCCTACGCGCAAAGCAAGCAAACAAACTGAGCCGGTATCGCCCACCGCCGACCATTCGGAAGCCATCGCCGGCAGCGCCCCGACAGGCGGCTGCCGGCGTCTTTCATGGTATACTATGGCCACAACACATCATGGAGGTTTGCTATGTGGGCGGTGGCGGGCACATGGCCGTTTTCACTGGAGGGAATCAAGCTGGCAGCGCCCGGGCTTGAAGCGGGCGGCACGGCGGAGGAAGCCGTCATCACGGCGATCAAGCTCGTGGAGGCAGATGCCTGCGAAAGCTCGGTGGGCTATGGCGGCATGCCCAACGCCGACGGCGTGGTGGAGCTGGACGCCGCCCTCATGGACGGCCGAACGATGAACTTCGGCGCGGTGGCCGCCGTGCGCGGCTTCAGGCACCCCATCTTGATCGCCCGCGACGTGATGCATTGCACGCCGCACACGTTTCTCGTGGGCGAAGGCGCCGAAAAATTCGCCCGCTCGCGCGGATATACCGCCGAAAACCTGCTGACCGAAGCCTCCCGCCTTAACTGGGAGAAGGAGCGCGCCAGACAAGCCGCGCCCTCCGGGCATGACACGATCGGCATCGTGGCGCTGGACGCATCCGGCGACTTGGTGGTGGGCACGTCCACCAGCGGCCTGGGCATGAAGATGCCCGGGCGCGTGGGCGACTCGCCGCTGGTCGGGCCCGGATTTTACGCCGACACCGCCGTGGGCGGCGCGGCGGCCACCGGCGTGGGCGAGGACATCATGAAGGGCGTGCTGTGCTTCCGCGCGGTGGAGCACATGCGCCGGGGCTTGCCCCCGATGGAGGCAGCGCGCCGGTCGGTGATCGAAACGCACCACCTGCTGCTGCAGCGCGGCCACAAGCCGGGCAACATCGCGCTGGTGTGCCTTGACCGGCACGGCAACGCCGGCGGTGCTGCCAACCACAGCGCGTTTTCCTATGCCTGGGCCAGCGACCAGCACGCCCCCGAGCTGACCAAAGTCGCCAGCGTGGTCGCCCAGCCCGCGTCCCCGGACGGCAAGGATTACGTGATCGCCACCGCCGGCGGCACCGCCCCCCGTCCCCAGGGTTAATCGACAGGAAGGAGCTTCCATGACCGACCACACGCTCTACCGCTCCCCGTTTCAGGCGCGGTATGCCAGTTTGCCGATGCAGCGGCTGTTCAGTGAGCAGCATAAGTTCGAGACCTGGCGCAGACTGTGGGTGATCCTGGCGGAAAGCCAGCAGTCGCTCGGGCTGCCCATCACCGACGAACAGCTGAACGAACTGCGCACGCATATTACGGACATTGATTTTGAGGTGGCGCGCGCGCATGAACAGCGGCTGCGGCATGACGTGATGGCGCATGTGCATACCTATGGCGACGCGTGCGCCACGGCGCGGCCCATCATCCACCTGGGTGCGACCAGCTGCTATGTGGGCGACAATGCCGACGTGATGATCCTGCGCGACGCGCTGCTGCTGGTGCGCGCGCGGCTGGTTGCCGTGGCGCGCGCGCTGCATGCCTTTGCCTGGCAGCACCGGGATGTCCCGGTGCTGGGCTTTACACACTTTCAGCCCGCCCAGCCCACCACGCTGGGCAAGCGTGCCAGCGTGTGGCTGTATGACGTGCTAAGCGACCTTGACGCGCTGGAGCATGTGCTGTCGGGGCTGTTGCCGCTGGGCTGCAAGGGCACCACGGGCACGCAGGCGTCGTTCCTGGCGCTGTTTGACGGCGATCAGGACAAGGCGATGAAGCTGGACGACATGACCGCCAAAGCCATGGGCTTTGCGCGCAGCGTGCCGGTATCCGGGCAGACCTATTCGCGCAAGCAGGACAGCCGCGTGCTGCAGCTGTTAAGCCAGATCGCCCAGACCGCGCACAAGTTCAGCAACGACATACGGCTGCTGGCGCACCTGAAGGAAGTGGAGGAGCCGTTTGAGCAAAGCCAGGTGGGGTCGTCCGCCATGCCCTACAAGCGCAACCCGATGCGCTGTGAGCGCATGGCCGGCATCGCCCGGTTTGTGATTGCCAACGCGCTCAACGGCGACATGACCGCCGCCGAACAATGGCTGGAGCGCACGTTGGACGACAGCGCCAACCGCCGGTTGTCCATCGCCGAGGGGTTTCTGGCGGTGGACGGTCTGCTGGTGCTGTTTGACAACATCGCGTCGGGGCTGGTGGTCTACCCGAAGGTGATCGAAAAACACCTGTGCGAGGAGCTGCCGTTCCTGGCCACCGAGGACATTTTGATGCACGCGGTGCGCGCGGGCGGCGACCGGCAAACGCTGCACGAGCGCATCCGCCAGCACGCGATGGCCGCCGGGCAGCGCGTCAAGCAGGACGGTCTGCCCAATGACCTGCTGGAGCGCATCATGGCCGACCCGGCCTTTCCCCTGCAGGCCGATGACCTGCCCTCCCTGATGGACGCCGCGCGCTTTACCGGCCTGGCCGCCCGGCAAGCCCGGGAGTACCTGGACGGCGAAGCCCGGCAGATACTGGACAAGTATGCCGATGTGCAGGCGCCGGAGGAAGCCATCACGCTGTAGCCTGCCCTACCACGGACGAACGACACGCCCGCCACGCGCCCAGGGCGATGCGGGCCCAAAGGGAAACAAGCAATGGATCACCACACGCCGCATATGGCGGAGTCTTCCCCCGAGGAGCTGGCCGAGTACCTGTACACGATGGACGAAACCGTGCTGGCGGGCGCGTTTGAGTGGTACGAGCCGTTCAAGCAGATGATGCTGGAGCACAGCTGCGCCATCAGCACCGTGCACACCAAGCTGCAGGTGCTGGACGCGGAGTTTTCCCAGCGCGACGACGCCAACCCCATTGAGCACATCCGCCTGCGGCTCAAAACGCCCATCAGCATGATCCGCAAGCTGAAGCGCAAGGGCCTGGCGCTGTCCCGCGAGGACATCAGGCAAAACATCCTGGACATCGCGGGCATCCGCGTGATCTGCTCGTTTGAGGAGGATGTGTACCGCCTGGCGCAGGCGCTGACCAGCCAGCCGGATGTCAAGGTCATTCGGGTGCGCGATTACATCAGGGAGCCCAAGCCCAACGGCTACCGCAGCTACCACGTGGTGGTGGAGGTGCCGGTGTTCTTTTCCGCCGGGCCCGTGTACCCGCGCGTGGAGGTGCAGCTGCGCACCATCGCCATGGACATCTGGGCGAGCCTCGAGCACCGGATGCTGTACAACAAGGGCGCGTGCGCGGTGGCGGACATGCAGGAATCCCTGCTGCGCTGCGCGGGATTGAGCGCGCAGCTGGACCAGGAAATGCAGGCGCTCCGGCGCAAGCTGTACACGCCATAACA
>JAGVSV010000185.1 GCA_019137115.1 Bacillota bacterium | reverse complement strand
GGTGCGCAACGAAAAAACCGAGCGCGCGCACGCCCGCCCCTTCGTGCGGGAATCCATCCCCCTCCGGCGCATGGGCAGCCCCGAGGACATCGGCGCCGCGGTCGCGTTCCTTGCCAGCCCTGATGCGTCCTACATCACGGGCATCACCCTGCGCGTGGACGGCGGCCTGATTCTCCCGGGCATGAAGGAAGGGTACGACGCCATCCCGTGGCGGGCCGACAGGTAGCGGGGGAAGGAACCGGAGGAAGCATCCCGTTCGGATTGGACGCAGGAGCGAATACCAAGCGCTCATTCTTCGTACTGTGTGCTGGGTCGATCTCCCATCTGGCTCGCCCTGGCAGGATATCTGCACTGCGGATGCCGGAGCACCAACTCCTGCCCGCACAAACTGCGGGCGCGTATGTTATCAAGCCAATTCTATGTAACATCATATCTGACATAAACATACCATGGGACAAGCGTCCAGGGGTAGACAAACCCTCCTTCCTATGATATCATCGCTTTATCAGTTTAAAGCACTGAGCCATTAAAGCAAGGAAAGAGGATGGAACCATGAAACGCTGGACCGCACTGTTATTGATGGTGGCCCTTTTGGGCGCGCTGATGCCCGCCGTGGCGGAAACCGCCGATGATTCGCTGCAGAAGATTCTGGACAAGGGCAAGCTGATTTTGGGGCTGGACGCCAGCTTCCCGCCGATGGGCTTTACCGACCCGGACACCGGCGAGATTTCCGGCTTTGACATTGACCTGGCCAAGGAAGTGGCGGCGCGCCTGGGCGTGGAGCTGGTGACCCAGCCGATTGACTGGGCGGCCAAGGAGATGGAGCTCAACGCCGGCAACATCGACTGCATCTGGAACGGCATGACCATCACGCCTGAGCGGCTGGAGAGCATGAGCATTTCCAAGCCCTACCTGGAAAACCTGCAGGTGGTGGTGGTGCGGAAGGATGAGGGGATCGCGGCGCTTTCTGACCTGGCCGGCAAGAAATTGGGGCTGCAGGCGGGCAGCAGCGCCAACGACGCGCTGGACGCGGCGGCGGAGTTCAAGGCGTCTTTGGGTGAGATTGTGCCCTTTGACGAGAACCTGACCGCGCTGATGGATTTGAACGGCGGCGGACTGGACGCCGTACTGGTGGACAGCATCGTGATCGACTACCACATGACGATCAATGACTATCCGTTCGTCGTCTTGGACGAAAGTCTGGCGCCGGAGGAGTACGGCATCGGCTTCCGCAAGGTGGACGTCGCGCTGTGCGAAAAGGTGGATGAGCTGCTGCTGGCGATGAAGGAAGACGGCACGGTGGAAAAGATCAGCACGGAGTGGTTCGGCTCCGACGTTACGGTCATCGGCCGCGAATAATCCGGGGATTTAAGCCAATGCCGGGAGGGCGGTGCCTTCCCGGCGTTCGTTTGGAGATGCGATGAAATACTTTGACAACCCGGAACGCATGGTGCTGCTGTTAAGGCAAATGCTGGACGGGCTGGGCGTCACGATGACGCTGTTTGCGCTGACGCTGGTCATCTCGCTGCCGCTGGGGCTGGTGTTCGCGCTGCTGCGGATGAGCAAGCTCAAGGTGCTGCGCTTCCCGGTGTGGTTGCTGATTTTGATCATGCGCGGCACGCCACTGATTTTGCAGGTGTTCACGGTGTATTTCATCCTGCCGCAGATCTTTGGCATGTCCTTTGAGCGCATGACCGCGGTGGTGATTTCTTTTGGCATCAACTACGCCGCGTACTTTGCTGAGATTTACCGCGCCGGGGTGGAGGGCATCCCGCAGGGGCAGCGCGAGGCCGCGCACGTGCTGGGCATGAGCCGGGCGCAGGCGTTCTTCCGCATATTGCTGCCGCAGATGATCAAGCGCATCATGCTGCCGGTAAGCAACGAGGTGATCACCCTGGTCAAGGACACCGCGCTGGTCACCGCCATCGGCATGGTGGAGCTCTACCGCGTCGCCCGCAACGCCGCCAGCGCCTCCGGGTCGCTGGAGCCGCTGTTTGTGGCGGGCATCTTTTACCTGATCCTCAACACGCTGGTTACCGCCGCGTTTGACGCGATGGGCCGGCGGCTGGACTATTACAAGGGGTAGCGATGCTGCAAGCCAACAACCTGGAAAAAAGCTTTGACGCGCTGGGCGTGCTGCGCCGGGTGTCCCTGCATGTGGAAAAGGGCGAGGTCGTCGCCATCATCGGGCGCAGCGGCTCGGGCAAAAGCACGCTGTTGCGGTGCCTGAACCACCTGGAAAAGGTGGACGCCGGCTACATCCGCGTGGACGGCGACGTGATGGTGGACACCGAAAACGGCGGCTATGCCCCCCGTGACAAGCTGCACGCGATCTGCCTGAAAATGGGCTATGTGTTCCAGAACTTCAACCTGTTCCCGCATTTTTCGGTGCTGCGCAACCTAACCGAGGCGCAGCGCTGTGTGCTGAAGCGCCCCAAGGAGGAAGCCGAAGCGCGCGCCGAAGCGCTGCTTGAAAAAGTCGGCCTGTCCGACAAGCGCGACCAGTACCCCTATCAGCTGTCCGGCGGACAGCAGCAGCGCGTGGCCATCGCCCGCGCGCTGGCGCTGGACCCGATGATCCTGTGCTTTGACGAACCGACCAGCGCGCTGGACCCCTTGCTGACCAAGGACGTGCTGACGGTCATCCGCGACCTGGCGCGCGACAACAACACCATGATTGTGGTCACCCACGAGATGGCGTTCGCCCGCGAGGTGGCTGACCGCGTCATGTACATGGAGGATGGCCGCATCCTGGCCCAGGGCACCCCGCAGGAGGTGTTTTCGGAGCAGGCCGTGCGCGCGTTCACCGCGGTAGCGCCCGACCAGGCGCTGTGATACCATGAAAAGGCAGATCAACCGCCGGAGGGAAATGTGATGAATCTGAACCGCTACATGGTGCTGGAAAACGAAAAGGTCGACCTGGGCGAATACCCCACCCGCCGCGACGCCGCGGCGGACCGCAAGGAAATCGAAGAGAAGCTGATGACCGACAACCTGGAGGCCATGTCCGATTTGCAGGAGCGGCTGTACGCCGACAACACCTACGCGCTGCTGATCGTGCTGCAGGCCATGGACGCGGCCGGCAAGGACGGCATCATCAAGCACGTGATGACGGGGCTTAATCCCCAGGGCGTCAAGGTGGCCAGCTTCAAGGTGCCCTCCAGCGAGGAGAACGACCACGACTACCTCTGGCGCATCCACAAGGCCATTCCGCCGCGCGGCGAGATCGGCATCTTCAACCGCTCCCACTACGAGGACGTGATCGTGGCGCGCGTGCATGACCTGGTGCGCGTGTCCCAGATCCCGGGGGAGCTGGTCGGCGATGACATCTGGGACGAGCGCTACGCCCAGATCCGCAACTTTGAAACCCACCTGGCACAAAACGGGTACAAGATCATCAAGTTTTTCCTGCACATCTCCCAGGAGGAGCAGCGCGAGCGCCTGCTGGACCGCATCAACCAGGAAGACAAGCACTGGAAGTTCTCCTCCGGCGACATCGAGGAGCGCAAATACTGGGACGAGTACATGCGCGCCTATGAGATCATGCTGCAGAAGACCTCCACCCGCCAGTCGCCCTGGTATGTGATCCCGGGCGACAATAAGTGGTACGCGCGCTATCTGGTCAGCCTGGCTGTGCGCCACGCGCTGGAGGAGATCAACCCCCAGTACCCGCAGCTGGCTCCCGCCGAAAAGGACCGCCTGGCCGAATGCCGGGCGCTGCTGGAATCCCAGGCGCCAAATGAGGCCAAGAACGGATGAAATTGTTAAATTTCCGACGTGGAAGCGTTGAGCGGCCACGTTTCGGTGTATAATGATTGTATGCCCTTTGGGCCCGGAAGCGATGATGCGCAGCCGGAACACCGCTACGTTTAAAGGAGGAACCCATGTCCAAAAAATCCATGAACACCCTGCTGGTCGTCGTGCTGGTCATTGTCGCGGCCGTTGCCATCTACTATGCAACCCGTCAGCCTGCCGCGCCGGTGGCGACCGCCACGCCCCAAGTAACG